>NZ_JBBNGE010000019.1:0-59836 GCF_040095255.1 Segatella sinensis
TTCCTTTTGAATAGGCATTGCTTTCAGCGAAGCCTCTTCCTTTTGAATAGGCATTGCTTTCAGCGAAGCCTCTTCCTTTTGAATAGGCATTGCTTTCAGCGAAGCCTCTTCCTGCACTCAGGGCATTCTCCCTTGATGACGAAGGAGACGGAGTGAGGATAGAATCCTTCCGGCAATTCGAAGCTCGGAATATGGATATCCTCCATGCAGAACGAACGGTGGCATGATTCGCAGTAGAAATGAATATGACCATCATGATGGTCACACTCTCCTTCCTCCTCACACACTTCGTAGTTCAATATCCCCCTTCCATCCTCGAAGGCATGAACGGCATCATGCTCCAGAAAGAGCGTCAGCGTGCGGAAGATGCTCGACTTGTCCATCGACACCATCTTCTGCTCCAAATCCTTAAGACTCAGCGGATTCTGCTCATTCACCAGAGTCTTCATTACCAGTATGCGGTTGGAGGTGGGCTTGATGCCCTTCGCCTCCAGCTTATGAACAATCTCTTCTGTTTCCATCTTTTTTTTCACTTTTTAAATCCTAAAGTCTCCCGCCAGGTGTCCCGACAGATTTGTAATCCGTCGTTAAAAAGGTTCGACCTATAAAACCGGGGGATTTGCAATCCCCCATTCACTATCCCTTTATAATATCTGCATTTTTGCGCCAAACGACAGTCCGAAGACATCCCAGAAACCGGCATTGCCGTTGCGGTAGAACCGCATGAAATAGATATCATTCGTGCTCAACTCATAGAAGAGCGTGAGGCTCTTCACACGTTTGCGCCTGTTGTTCGGAATCTGATACGTAAACCGTTCGCCAAATCCCAGATTCGGGCGGATTCGGGTAGAGAAGGGATAATATCCGCTCTCGTACTTGGTAGGCTGCTTTGTCCAGAAATCGTGACCCAACACCGTGTTCAGGTACAGCGTGCACTCCAGGGGTTCAAACTGCCATCCCTTTCCCCAGTCCTTTCGCCAGGGAATGAAGTTCTCCTTCAGCGTGATTGTCATTTTTACTTCATCCGAATCATATTTCGGAACGATGCCGAAGAGCAGATGCGTCTCCCACTGGCTTCGCTTGCCGTAGTCCCATCCGATACCCAGCGAGATGATACCCATGTTGCCGCAGGTCTGTATCACGCTCTGCGTAGGCATCAGCACATCCCAGTGCTTGCGATAGCGGAGGATACGCCTGTCGTATTGGGTGAGTGAATCTTCTTCTGAATTCTCCTTTCCTAAATTCTCCTTTCCTAACCCCTCCTCGCCGGCGCTTGCCGTAGTGCCTGCCGATAGCAGGAGGAGCGCCCATATACTGAACTTAAAAATCGATGACTTCAACATGATAATCCTTTGGTGTGATGGTGAAAATGTAATATTGACGGAAGTGTACGCTGCTTGCCATATAGAACAGGGTGCCGTTGTTGTAAAGGTCTTCCGTCTTGGTATGATGACCGTGACCGTCCAGGCAGAACAACAGGCGAGGAAAATCGTGGATGTAATAATTGAATACCTTCGCTACGTTGTTGTTAAACTGCTCGGAGTAGGGAGGTGCATGCATGCACACCACGGTGCGGTCGAAGTCGAGCGAATCGGCAGAGCGTTCCGCCTCCATGAAGTCGAAGTTAGGCACCGGACGGGAGTAGTCATACTCGATGGCATTGGTGTTGAGGCAGACGAACTTTACCTTTCCGGCGATGAAGCTGAAGTCGGGATTGCCGTAGATGGTCTCATAGGTCTGGTTGCCCGTGCCCAGGCAGTCGTGGTTGCCCAGCAGTACCACCGAAGGCATCTTGAGTTTCAGCATTCTTTCTCGTGTCCACTTCATTTCGCGGGTAGCGCCGAAGTCGGAGATGTCGCCGCAGTGGATTACGAAGTCGATGCTGTCCTTGCGTCTGTTGATATCATTTACGGCATCCACGAGGTCGTCGTACCACTGATGGCTGTCGCTGATCACGGCAAACCGGATGGTATCCTTGCTCTTCACCGTCTGCTCTATCTTCTGTATGTTCTTGGCATTCAGATTGGTTTCGCCCTTTACGCGAACATCGTAAGGGTGAACATCGAATACGGTATCGCAGCCCGTAAGGAGCAGGGCGGCGATACAGACAAGTAGATACATTTTAATGTGAGATTTCATATCTTATACCTTATTTTAAATACATATTCATATTCTAGTCTATCTGATATTCTAGCCTATCTGATATTCCAGCCAGTTTGATATTCTAGCCTATCTGATATTCTAGCCTATCTGATATTCTAGCCAGTTTGATATTCCAGTCTATTGATTTCGCGTGCAAAGTTACGAAAAAAACTTGAATAACGAATGAGGTTTTTCCAAAAAGACCATTTTTAAGGAAAAAAAAGATAAAAAAAGAAGGTGCGCCAGATTCACTTCCTTGTGATCTGGCACACCTTGATGATTTTAGAGATCTCCGTTGTTTTTAGAGATCTACTTTGTTTTTAGAGACTTACGTTGTCGTCGCCTCCTCCGCCTTCGGTAGTGCCGCCACCCGGGCTGGTGTTACCGCCCTGGCTGGAATCACCTCCCTGGCTGGAATCACCACCCTGGCTGGTACCTCCGCCCTGCGAAGTACCTCCGCCCTGGTTGGTGTTATCTTTGTTGTCATCCTCCCCGGTGTTTGTGTTTGGTGTCTTGTCGATGACGCCATCATTGTAAAGAATGCCATTGGCACCTGCCACTACCGAACCGTCGGGCTTCACATCGCCTACATATACAGAGTTGCTTACGCTGTTGTTCTGCACAGATGCAAAAGCAATGTAGCAGGAAAGCATGTCTCCATCCCAGTCTGTAGGTAATTTCAGGGTAGCCTTGCAATCCACTCGGCTGGCATCCTCTGTAGTGAAGATGGCTTCGCGCTTCGTGAAGTTGTAGATGAGCGGCATCGCAAAATCATCCATGCTGGCATGACTTTCGTCAGAATTGTCTTCCCAGGCAAAGGTGGCTATGTTGTTCGCTACCTTTACAGAGCAGAATCTGCCAGGCATCAGAGAACCGCTGCTTACCAGCACCTTGCTAGGGTCGATACCGAAGGATGGATATTTGCCCACCATGCAGTTGCGTACGGTGTGGCTCATGGCTGCGTTGGTGGCAGTCTGATGCTGGGTGTAGTTGCGGTAACCTGCCTGCAGGTAAGCCGTCATCACCTTTACAAACTTCTGCGCCAAGCCAAACTTCATGCGCTGAGCCATCTGCTTCTCGGTGCGAGGGTTCTTGATACTCTGAGCCTTGCCACGCATATAAGCTGTGCCTTTCCAGCTGCCACCTACCACTGTTCCTACGGTTCCGTTGAAACCGCCAAGAATACCTTGTCTAATCTTTCCCATAATCTTTTCCTTTCTTTCTTTAATGGGTTAAACATAAATAAAAAAGTCAATGAACACTATTCTTTGCACCCCTTCTTTCTGCAGGGTACAATTCGTGGCTCCCTTCTCCCTTCTTTTAAAACCCCTAAAAACAGCGTTTCTCGGAGTTGGTACGGAGCAGGTACGGAGAGGGTACGGAGCAGGTCTTTCTCAAAGTCCGATCGCTACTCGTCGATTGAAGTCTTCCGTAGCCCTCGTTTCCTAACCACATTGCAAAGATACTACTTTTTTTGCTTGTTTACAAGCATCAGTAGTACGTTGCGCAGCGTTGCGTCTGTTTGCGTAGTTTCCTTTGCTTAAAGCTTTAACGCGGTGTAGAATCCTGCTGATTTCCAGCCAAATCCACCTTCTCATACTTACCATTGTCCACTCTCTTGCAGAGGTTGTATCTGCTCACGTATTCGCCCACATACTTCTCTGCCGTTCTCTTGGCAATACCCAGTTTCTGTGCAGCGGCCAGTACCATCTGGCGGTTGAAGCTGGCAGGCAGGGCAGCAAAGAGTTTCTCGCTCTTTGGGCTGAGTTTGATGCCCATCACATCGTCTCCCTCCTTGCTAGGCAGCAGGGTAGAGAAGATGCGTGCCGCATGCTGCATCAGCGTATCGGCAATGATTAGAGCGCACTCCAGGTCTTCGTCCTTGCAGATGATGCACTCTGGCAGAGAGGTGGTACCTTCCAGGCGGGTGATGCTCAGAATCATGGCGATGCGATAGGCGCTCAATCCCATTCGGTAGATGTTGGCAACGAAGTCTCTGCCCAGCATATCCTTGTATTCTTCTACCAGCTTGTTGAAGAAATCGTTGAACTGGTCTTCCTGCTCTTCCGTCAACTTGAACTCGATGCCACCTTGCTTCTTCTTCAGAATCAGATGAATGTCATACACCCGCTTGCCGATGGCTTCCATCTCCTCGTCGATGGTTCGGTTTGACTTGGAGAACACGTTGTGCCATTTGGCTGGAATATCCACTTTCATGAAGAGAAAGCGGGAGAAGAGACCGTTCTCTGCCGATGGAATCAGATTGGTAACCTGACCTGGCGTCCCCGTCAGATACACCGTCCATTTCGGGTTGTGAATCTCTACATGCTCATTCTCCTTTCTTCGTCGATAGGTGATATCCTCGTGATGGAAACCCTTTCGCAGACCATCCGAGAAGTTGCCGTAGTCGCTCTTCAGCGTGTTGGCAAGTGAATCGGCCTCGGTCTCGAAGGTGATGCCCTGGTCGTGGTTGTCGTGCAGCGCCTGATAGATGGCTGTAGAAGAGCAGTTGGCAGGAATTATCAGCGAGCGATAGGGTGGCTCCTTAGGCAGCGGCATGCCCGAAGCCTTCTTGCCCATGGCTCTGATGTCGGCAAGTTCCTGCTGATAGTTGTCCATCTCCTGTTTGTTGGCTTCCCTAACCTCCTGCTCGATGAGGCTTACCAGCTTGAGGCACGATGTGGTTCTGCCTTTTCCGCTTGCGGCATTGGCTACAAGGAAGGTGAAGAGGTTGGCATACACCTTCGAGCTGTCGTAGATGGCATAGGCCTCGGGGAATGCACCGCTCAGGATGGTGATGGAGGCGAGAAGCAGCATGTCTTTCTCGGTGAGCGTCTTGCCGAGGGAAGAGATGTCTTTGAAGATGAGGGGCAGGGAGCCTGTTACCTTGTCGCAGAAGGTGGGCAGAGGGATAGCCTCTGCCACTTCGTGTTCTACTCCCGCTTCTGCTGTCGTGCCATTGATAGCCGTAGAAGCATTCGGTGCCATTGCCATGTTTGTCATGTTTGTCATGTTTGCACCCTTTGCACTCTTTGCAGGGTTTGCAAGGATTGCAAAGTTTCCGTTTCTGGCAACGTCGTCATGGCTAGGAGCCACCTTGATATCTATGCCGGCCTCCTTGGCATATTTAAAGAAAGAGGCGATGGTGATACCAGAGTGGTCGGTAGTATCATGCAGGCGCTTGATGCAGTTGGAATACAGCTTGTCGCACTTCTCGTACTTGTAGCCGGCATTGAACCGACTGATGTCATGGAAGATGCTTCTTCCTTCCTCGCCCAGCTCCAGAGAGATGCCGAAGGCAATGTTGCGCCAGTTGTTGTATCCCTCTGTGATGTCGATGTTCATCTCAACGATACGGTTGGCTACTGTGCGGATTTGCTCCGCCTTACTTGCTTGTGCCCATTGATTTGGGTCGAAATATGAAGTCTTATTCATATTTTGTCTATTTAAATTAATTTTTTAAACAATTGAATTGTCATTCCCCTGCGGACTGCCGAACGTTGTTTCTTCACTCTTCGTTCTTCACTCTTCACTTAAAAAGGGCAGACGAGAGGATTCACGTAGCAGTTGGGGTCGTAAGGCAAGAAGCAAGCCCGGCTCACATTCTTGCAGGCAGCATCAATCTTGATGCCTCCATACGCTTGCCAGATATAGTGCTCCAATGCCAGGAACCAGGTTTGGTGGTCGCATTGCTGCAGGTCTATCTGCACGAAGAGTTTCAGTCCGTCGCCCGAAGGACTGCGGAAGGCAAGTTCCAGTTCGAAGTTCTTCTGCATCATTTCATCGTGGATGAATTCCTGCTTCAGTTCCTCCACCTGGTCTTTACCTATATGGTCGATGTCCAGGCACATGATGCCGGAGTGCTGTATGAGTCCCTGGTCTTTGCGGGCATTGAAGGTTCCGCTGGCCAGTACATAGTCAAACTCCTTGGCCTTATATGCCTTGCGTCTTTTCTCTTCCTCCTCCGGAATGCCACGGAGCGTATCCGTAGCATTCTTGAAGAGGGTAGGGTCTGTAATGTACTGCCACAAGTGGTAGATACCTACCCGGTTGTGGCTCACCACATTGGAGATAGGATGACGGTAGTATTGCATCTTGTGCTCCTTCAGCTGCTCTATGTTCATCGCCATAGGGAGCCTCCTTTCATACGGCTGTCTCTGTACGATTCGTCCATGAGTCGTTGCAGGTCTCGTTCCTTGTAGTAGCATCTTCCGCCCATCTTGGCAAACGGCAGCTTGCCGTTGGAGCGAAGAGTCTGCAGGGTTCTGGCACTGATGTGGAACATCTCCATCACCTCGTAGTTGTCGTGCCACTCAGAAAGTGGCGTCAGTTGCTCAGTCACTTCCTGGCTTCCCTGACTTTGCATAGTTTGCATCGGTTGCAAAGTTTGCAAACCTTGCGGAGCGTGCATGCCGGTGTCGGCATGCTGCGCTGTTGAAGAATTACTTGTCATCTTCATTTTTGTAAAATAGGAGGGTGATGCCCAACTCTCTGATAGGGACCTCCTACATCACCGACTTGGCTTGGATAAAGATAAGAGAGTCTTTGTGTTTATTGACCTCCATATCCTTGCCATCGGGGAGCGACCCCTGTCGGATTTTCTGGTGCAAATATACAAAATAGTGATGGAAAATAAAAATACGCATATGGAAAGCTTTGATTATCAATAAGTTGACTATTTTTGCTTATTTGTATGCCTAAAAAGTAGTTATCTGTAAGGCTGAAATGTGCCTATACAGATAATTGCAATTATCTGTAAAGTTCATGGTCTTTTCTTACAGATAATTAAGGATCTGTATACAGATAACAGAATTATCTGTAAGATTTGGTAGTTATCTGAAAAAAATAAATGGATTACTTCTTTCGAAAGCAATCCATTTATTCAAATCGGGACTTTAATAATTTACAGATAATTTTTTCTTCTTCAGTAAAAATACAGATAATTATCTTCTGAGGGAGTAAAAATACAGATAATATCCTTCTGATTAAGTAAAAATGATTAGTTGGCACATGCGATAGAACTGATAGAAATGTTCATCGCTTTATTCATGTTTTTAGTAAGTTTGCTTACTTCGCTCACGAACAGATTATATTCTTCCGTGGTATATTTTTTATTGTTCTTTGCACCATTAGTACCCGAATTGCCTGGGGGAAGGAGATTACCACGATAGGTTTCATTAAAATATCTGTTGAATTTTGCTTCTTTGCCTGTTCCTGTAATTCCAGCCCATTCCATTATCATTACTATAATAGGACCATAGATATGATGTTTCCCTTCCTTTTTGTCTGTTCTTCCAAGAACCTTTAGTCCTACTAGTTTGCAAGGTTCTATCAAATCATCAAGATGGGTAATAACAAATCTTACTTGTTTGGCCAAGTCATGATTGTTGGGCCATAGTAAAGACTCTATAGGGCTCAAATTATCCTTCTTACCTTTCGCAATAGTATCGAAAATGACGAAATTTTGAAACTGGCTCTCGTTATAGGTATGAAAACAGTCGCAGATAACTTGCTGCAAAGACTTTGCCTTATCCATTCTTTCTTTCAAACTATTCATCTGATATGTGATACCGCTATTATTTTCTATGAATTTAATGGTATCTCTCGATTTCTTAGCAACATTGTCATAGTTATCCTTATAAATCTTGTAACATAAGTCAGGATGGCATCTGATGTAATTCTCCTTTGCAATAATTTCTCTACAAAGAGCCATTACGCCCGTTAGCTTACAAAAAAATAAGCTAACAGAACAGCATAGATCTTTCACGCAATCTGGGTAGCTTTCCAAGCCAAACATATCTCTACTGAATGTAAGACCTGTTAAGTATGAGTGGTCAAAAACAGATAGCTTCTTTTCTGTTCCATTACCTCCAGCCTTCTTGCGAATGATGGGACACATCTTTCTAAATAGTTTCTTGGTTCCAGCTAATGTACTTCTCAGTTTTCGACAAAGCTTAAGAGCTGTGTCGTAGCATTGGTTGTGGTCGGTGGCATATAACTTATTGAACTCTTTAGAAAATTTTTCTAAAGAGATGTATTCTTTATCTATTTTGGCAATGCTGATTCTTACTTCAGCATTGATTAAATTGATATCACTCTCGTCATAATCACGACTTCTGATGGATGCAAAGATCTTATCGTTTTCAAAGTCCTCTGCATCATTGATAAGGTTCTGAAAGCTTTGCTCAGAAGCATCTAAAACACTTGTGTACTTCATTAGCTGATAGTTTAAATTAATACTGGGCAGTAATAGTCTCGTACATCTTATAGGGGTGTGCGTGAGGATATCCTGCTTTCATTTGCAAAGTTACGAAAAGATTGCGGAAATAAAACAAAATGGATAACTTTTCTTGTGTTAAAAAATACTAAGTCTTTGATATTCTGTATTTTATGATTTGCTTTTGGAAATTTTTAGTTTCTGCCGATTCCAAAAGTTGCCACAAAAGTAGTGTTTTAGTGTAAATTTAAGAATCAAACAATAGTTAATTTTTAAGATTTAAACGTTAATAAAGAATGGCTTTTCAGTCCGAGCTAACAGAAAGAACAGTCTTAAGTTTGTTTCACTCTGACTGAAAAGCCGTATAATTCTTAAAACATCATTTCTCAAAATACGTGCCAATGGCTATGAGAGGGATGTTTTCCATCCATTCTTGATCTACATATCCTTTCATGGAGATACGCAGTCCTTTCAGCCCAGGGTTGTCTTTGATGAACTGGGCCAGGGACCTAGCACGTACGTTTTCCTCAGCCTTCACTTCTACCGGTATAACCCTCTGGTTGTCTTGAATGATGAAATCTATCTCCGAAGGTGTCTTGGTATTGCTCCAGTAATAGGGCTTTAGTCCCAAGGCCAATAGTTGCTGTAGCACATACTGCTCTGTAAATGCACCTTTGAACTCTGTGAATACATTGTCGCCTATCAGCATCTGGTCTGCTGAGGCATCCGTCATGCATGCCAGAAGACCACAATCTAATAAGAACATTTTAAAGACATCCATGGCTTCATAAAACTTGAGGGGCATTTTAGGCTCCTTGATGCGGTTCACCTTATATACAATGCCGGCATCTACCAGCCATTGTATGGCCAGTTCAAAATCCTTGGCTCTGCTACCTTTGCGCACAGCTCCATAGATGAACTTCTTGTTTTCACGTGCCAGTTGGGAAGGGAGCGAATCCAGTACCTCCCGGATTCTTGTTGATTCCGCAGCTGAAGTATGTTTGGAAATATCCCTGCGATAGGCTTCCAGAATGTCACGCTGCAGGGTGCGAACCTGCTGCAAGTCTGTATTTTCGATGAATTTGCTTACCACTCCTGGCATGCCGCCCACAAAGTAATATTGCCGGAGCAATTCCGTCATCTTGGGTTTCATGATGTCGATAAGTCCCCAGTCTTTGGAATGGAGTAATTCTATCCATCCTTCATTGCCGGTTGCATCAAGAAATTCCTCGTAATCCATGGGGTACATGGTAAGCATATCTACTTTTCCAACAGGGAACGACTCTCCCTTACCAAGGGTAACCCCAAGGAGGGAACCTGCTACCATGACATGGTATTCGGGAGCTTTTTCGCAAAAGTACTTCAAACTGTGGAGTCCTCTCGGAACCTCCTGTATTTCATCCATGATGATGAGAGTGTCAGCAGGTGTAATCCTTACGCCAGTAATGGCTTGGATGGTAATGAGGATTCTGTCTATGTTGTAATCGAGCTCAAAGAGCTGTTTCATTCTTGGCTCATCGTCACAGTTGATATATGCTACGTTTTTGTATTCCTTTTCTCCAAAGTGTTGCATAATCCAAGTCTTACCCACTTGTCTGGCACCTAGTAACATCAAGGGCTTTCTGTCCACATTTCTTTTCCATTTAAGGAGCTGTTTGTATATCTTTCTTCTCATATCTGTCTGTATTTTAAATATTTCTGCTGCAAAGATACACTTTTTCGATGATAAAAACAAGAAAACTACACACTTTTTCGATGATAACAAATGTTAAATCATACACTTTTTCGAGGATAAGCTCAAGGAAGCAATCTTGTTAATTCGAGGCTAATAATAAGCTTTGTAAAAGAACTTTAATGATTGTTGGCCTTATTGTTGGCGATAGGATGCAAAATATCATTCCTAGTTTCTGGTCCACCTTCTTGTTTTCTGGTCCACCTTTCTGGACCACCGTCAGGCGTCCTGCCGGATTTGCAATCCGGCATAAAAAATGTTCGACCATTTAGGGCATTGCGGATTTGCAATCCGCCTCACCTGGATGCACAAAAAAAGGATTTGCAATCTTGCTTGCTGCGGATTGCAAATCCGCAGGTCTTAAAGAGGTTGGGGCATTTTTAGACGATGGATTGCAAATCCGTCGGAACGAAAGATGGCTGGCTTTGTATTTTACACACCCTCATCCACTTCTTTCCAATCTATCAGTCCCTTGCCCTGTTCATCAAGTTCCACTGCCAGGGCGATGACCTTGCGCTTGTCCGCCTTGAATGGTTCGGTGTAACTCTTGTCCTTGATCTGGCTCTCGGCAGCAGAAATGCCGCCATTGTTCGATAGCTTCAGCTCCAGGACGTAGATGATGGATGGAACCTCCACAATCATATCTATCCTGCCAGTGGCTAGCATTCTCTCTACTTCCACCCTAAAGCCCAAGGCTCTGAATATTGTGCTCATTATCAGCCGGTAACGCTCCTCCATATCCATACGTGCCATCTTCTTGTTGCTGTATGGAACATCGGCGATTAGAGCCTTCAATGCCTTCTTGGCTTCAGCGGTGTTGCCGTCCTGCATCATTTTTCTGAGGAAGCTCTGCGCAGAAACCACTTCCGAATTCGACTTCATGGTCAAGGCTGGAACCACTACCCGGTATAATGCCTTGCGAACTTCAAAGTTAGGGAAGCCCAGGATGTAAACGCCATCATCGTAACCCTTGATGGTGAGATAACCCGACTGATAGAGGAAGAGCTCGGCTCCGCCATTCACCACATCCGATGTTTCCAGGGTGTCGCCCTCGATGAAGCAATGGTCAAAATATTCCATCTTCATCTCCATATTTTCCACGAACTTTGGCAATAGAGAAGTGGCGCCAGATGAGGCCCAGTAATTTCTCAATTTCTTATCCGACAGGGCATTGATGAGGCTGAACGGGTTGAAGATATCTACCATATTATCGCTGCAGAAATGATATCCGTCGTAATAGGCCGTGAGCTGCTTTAGGGTCTCCTCTGGAGTCCATCCGTTTTCTTCTCCCATCGCCTCAATCTCAGGCATGAAGTTATCGGCAACTTCCTGTTTCGAAATGCCGCAGATGGTGGCGTAGGGTGCATCAAAACTGATGTTGCTCAGATTATTGAGAACAGAGAAGAGAGAAATCTGAGTGAACTTGGTGATGCCCGTGATGAAGACGAAACGCTCGTGCTCGTCCTCTTTTTTCAAGACGGCAAACACGGACTTGTAGATGGCTGTGCAGGCATCATGCTCTGGAGTCTTCCAGGAATGCTGCAATGGAGAATCATACTCATCGATGAGGATAACCGCCTGTTTTCCGGTCTTTTGAAACATCGTTTCGATGATGTTCTGGAAGCGGACGGCAAGGGATGCCTCCGGGCGCACGGCTACCTCATACTTCTGTTCAAGTTTATAGAAGGCGTCATCAAGATAGGAGTTGAGTTCTTCGGGTGTAGCACCTCCGCAACTCATGTCGAGTCGAATGACGGGATAGCAGGTCCATTCTTTCTCCAGCTCCATCACCTTCAATCCTTCGAAGAGTTCCTTTTTTCCTTCGAAGTAAGCCCGAAGTGTATCCACGAGAATCGACTTACCGAAACGGCGTGGGCGGCTCAGGTAATTATACTTTTTCCCCCTGTTGGCAAGATTCCAGATGATATCTGTCTTGTCAACATAAAGATAACCACCCTTTCTGATAACCTCAAAAGACTGGATACCTACCGGCAATCTTCTTTCGTTCATTTTTGTATCTGTCATAATCTGATCTCCTATGTTTTCAGGATAGCTTTTTGCGAGCCATCCACCTTTCTGCAAATTCTTTCTGCAAAGATACGACGAATATTTTGATTTCGCAAGAAAAAATGGGGGATAGTATAAAAAAGGTGGCGATTCTTTTTGTTATCTCTGATTTTTGCAGTATCTTTGCAAATGCAAAGCTGCACTCGGCAATTTGAAAGCAAGCTTTCATTCCGCCCGTTTGCATTTACTTTGCATTTGGATGGATTCGCCTTAGGGCGATGATATCTGTTTTTGTGGGTTAAAATAATAGCGTTTGCTGTTTATTCGATAATAATGTTCCTGAAGTTTGGCCGCGGAAAGAACAATTCCATAGAATAAATAAGTAAGCGTCCGCTATAGCGTGGACGTAAAACTTATCTATGGAATTAGGTTAGGCCAAACACCTTGGAACGTTGGATAAGTGGATCGTCCACGTTTCTGCGTTCTGATGGGGATGAGGCTGGTCTTGATGCAAACCTAGGTTAGCTTTGTTGCTATGGATAAGGGTGTTTGGTTGTAGCTTTTATTTTCTGAGTAATAAAGCAGTCGCATTAAAACTATATTTAAGCTTTAATGCTATGGCAAAATCATTGATTGAAGAGCTACCTCGCATTGCAAGCGAAGGTAGGCAAGAGGCTCAGCGCATCATTGAGCGATTGAGCAGTGGCACACGCATTGGATTGCAGACCAATGAGCTGGTGTTGCCTCGCAAGGATGTCTCCGGATTCTTCCGTGGACAAGTTCCCAATATCCCTAATGCATTCAATGCCGCCCTGGATGGGGGGAGTTGGATGAACCGTCTGGTGTATGGTGATAATCTCCTGACCATGCAAGCGCTGCTTGCCGGAGACCCTCAGACGGGCTTGCCTTCTTTAAGGGGCAAAGTGGATTTGATATACATCGACCCGCCGTTTGATTCTAAGGCGGATTATAGAACGAAGGTTACGTTGCCAGGGTTGGATTTTCAGCAGAAACCTACTGTTGTTGAACAATTTGCTTATGCTGATACATGGGAAGAAGGAACAATCTCTTACCTAAAGATGATTTATCCAAGATTAATACTTATGAAGGAATTGCTTTCAGAACGAGGTAGTATTTATGTTCATATAGATTGGCATATCGGTTCATACATGAAAGTTATTCTTGATGATATTTTTGGTAAAGAAAATTTTGTTAATGAAATTATTTGGTATTATCGTCGTTGGAATATTGCAGGAAGTTCTTTTGCAACAAATCATGATACAATACTATATTATGGGAAAAACAAATCTAATAGAGTCTATAATCAACTCTATATACCAAAATCAGAAAAGTCGAGTGCACAGGGTAAATCATGGAAAAGTGTTATAGATGAGAATGGTGTAAGACATTCTATCATGACAGATGAGCCAACGAAAGGTGTTCCTATGCCTGACGTTTGGGATGTTTCAATGATAAATCCTGTTGCAAAAGAAAGAATAGGCTACGCCACTCAAAAACCCGAAGCCCTCCTCGAACGTATCATCAAGGCATCTTCCAACGAAGGCGACCTCGTCTGCGATTTCTTCGGTGGCAGCGGCACCACAGCAGCTGTAGCCGAAAGACTTGGCCGTCGCTGGATTACCTGCGACATCGGCAAGCCGGCATCCCTCGTCATGCGCAAGCGTTTCATCGACCAGGAAGTAAATCCGTTCCTCTATCAGAGCATCGGCGACTATCAGAAAGAGGCTTTCCATAACAACAAGAAACTCCGCCGAGTGGGCGATCTCTCTCAGGTAGTCTTAGGCCTCTTCGGTGCCTTACCATTCTCTCCAGAGCAGGTGAGCGACAGAAACTTCGGTTACGTAAAGGGCACCCGAAATCTGGTGATGGTGGATAGCCCTAACCGCCTGACCACTGCTGCTACCGTTCGCCGTGCCGTGGAAGCAAAGGCTTCTCTGCTTGGCGGCGACTGGGATAAAGTCATCGTGCTCGGCTGGAACTTCGCCTTCGACATCTCGCAAGCCATCGAGAAATATAAGAACAGCAATGTAGAGGTGCTGGTGATTCCGCCCGATCTGCTCGACAAGCTATCTAAGAAGGGTTTCAAGAAGCTCATCGCCGACAAAACCGTCCGCTTCTCTTCTTTGCAATATCTGGTGGTGAACCCAGTTGAAGTAACCGTGAACGGCAATGGCGAGGATGAACTCGACATCAGTCTCAGCAACTATGTGCTGCTCTCACCAGATAATATCCCGTTGGACGATAAGGACAAGGAGAAGCTGCAGCAGGTGATGGAGCAGGACCCTCTCTCGCTGATAGAATATTGGTGTATCGACCCTGATTATGACGGCGATACCTTCCGCAGCACCTGGCAGGATTATCGTGAGAACGTGGATAACGACAGCGACCCGCTGCACTGCGTATATTCCACCCGAATTGCCATGCCGCATAAGGACGAGCGAAAAGTCTGCGTCAAGGCGGTGGATGTGTTCGGATTCGAGAGTCAGGTTATCCTAGATGTGAAGTGTTAGTGTTAAGAACGAATAGGAGATTACGACTATGGCTATCAATTCAAGTAATATATCTTTGGAATTGGCGCATCGACTCACCGATGTGGTCAATGCAGCCTGGAAGAGTGGGGAGATGCTGGAGAAGGTGACCCCAACCACCGCTTCGCTCTTGAACTATTGGTTTGGAGAGGGCTTCTGCAACGAGCGTGCGAGAAATTTCCATGAGGGTCAGCGTCAGGCTGTCCTCAACATCATCTATCTGCACGAAGTGATGGGAGAAAACTGCGTGATGGATGCCTATCAGGGCATCATTCCGGAGCTGATGGATAGGGCCGACCTGGCTCAGCTTGCCAAGCCTAAATATCAGATGCCTAAGTATGCAGTGAAGATGGCTACGGGCACGGGAAAGACGTGGGTGATGCATGCCTTGATAATCTGGCAGATGCTGAATGCCCGGCACGAGGATGTGGAGAGCGGACGATTTACGCAGAAGTTCCTGATAGTGGCTCCGGGTCTGATTGTTTACGACCGTCTGCTGGATGCCTTCTGCGGCAGAAAGAAGCGCGACGAAGAATATCGTGACCCTCAGACCAACGACTACTACATGAACCAGGAGGTGTTCATCCCCGAGCGTTATCGTGACGAGGTGTTTTCGTTCATCCAGAACAATGTGGTGACCAAGGAGGATGGCATCGGCAGGAAGACCACCGGAGAGGGACTGATTGCCCTGACCAACTGGCATCTGTTTGAAAATCAGATGGAAGAGAAGGAACAGGATGAGGATGTGGACGATTCCAGCACGGTGACACCCGCTGAAATCATCAGTGATCTGTTGCCTATCCGTCCGGGCAAGTCGGCGGGTAATGACCTCGGCATGCTCGACCGCCGTGCCCTGGGTGGCACCGAACTGGAATATCTGGCGGGTTTAAAGGATTTGATGGTAATCAATGATGAGGCTCATCATATCCACGAAATCAAGCGTAATGGCGAAACAGAGGAGGTGGAATGGCAAAGAGGCTTGAATGCCATCAGTGCCACCAAGGGTACAAGATTCATACAGGTGGACTTCTCGGCTACCCCTTTTGATACGAAGGGAACAGGAGAGAAGCAGGTGAAACTCTTCTTTCCGCATATCATCGTTGATTTCGACTTGCCGATGGCGATGAAGCAGGGACTGGTGAAGCTGCTGCTGCTCGACCGTCGGCAGGAACTTACCGACCTGGAGAACCTGGATTACAACGCCGAGCGTGATGAGCAGGGAAAGGTGGTAGGACTGAGCGAGGGCCAGCGCATGATGCTCCGTGCCGGATTGACCAAGCTGAACAAGCTGGAAGAAGAATTCCTGAAAAATGATGCGTCTAAGAACCCGAAGATGCTCATCGTTTGCCAGGATACCACGGTATCTCCTTTCGTAGAAGAGTTTCTGAAGTCGGAAGGTCTGGAAGATGAAGACATCGTTACCATCGACAGCAACAAGCAGGGCGAGGTGAAGGATGAAGAATGGCAGGAAATCAAGAAGAAGCTCTTCGATATAGATAGGTATAAGAGTCCGAAGGTGGTCATCTCGGTGCTGATGCTCCGTGAGGGTTTCGACGTCAACAACATCTGCGTGCTCGTTCCGCTGCGTTCTTCGCAGGCGCCAATCCTGTTGGAGCAGTTGGTGGGTAGAGGCTTGCGACTGATGTGGCGAGAGTCTGATTACATCGACATCAAGCGTGAAGACCGCCTGAGGGTGTTGAAGAATCATCAGCCTCCCCGCACCTATATCGACACCTTGTCTATCGTAGAGCATCCGGCTTTCATCAAGTTTTATGATGATTTGCAGGATCAAGGCTTGGTGGCTGTGGATGAAGGCGACGTGGGTACAGGAGGCGCCACTGGAGATATTCTGACCGTGGGACTTCGTGAGGATTACGGGAAATATGATTTCCAATGGCCGGTTATCCTGCATGATTCCATCGATGAATTTGAGGATGCAGAGATAGATCTGGATGATTTAGAGCCGTTTACGATGTATCCGCTGCCTTTGCTCCGCAAGTTCCTGGCAAAAGAGGGTGAGACCTTCGTATCGCAGGAATCTCTGACAAAGACTACCTTTGGTAAGTATAAGGTGACGGCCAATCTCTTCAATGCCAGCGGATATAATGAGTATCTGCAGAAATTGCTGAGGGTAGTAACCCTGCGCTTTGAGAACTGTCGCCGCCAGGGGTTCCCGACCATTCAGATTAATGGTGCCCAAACGGTGCAGGTGATGGACTGGTATATCCGGGAGAAACTTTTCTCCGCGCCTTTCAATCCGTTCCAGGGCAACGACTGGAAGATATTGCTGGCTAAGGATGGCATCGTGACGAAGCATTTCGTGGAGCAGTTTGCCGTGGCCATCTATAAGATGCAGAACCGCCTGACAACAATCAATGCCGAGGTCAGTCATACGGATTTCTCTTCGCTCAGAGCCATCAAGATGAGAGAGTCTTACTCGATGGAGGTACAGAAGTGTATCTATCCCCGACTGGGTTATCCTTCTCATGGCGGAGGATTGGAAAAGGCTTTCATCGAGTTTCTGGATAGGGATGCTGAGGTGGAAAGATTCCTGAAGATTAATGAGAATGGCCATTCTTTCGCCATCATCTTCTATGTGAGGAAGGATGGCTTGATGGCAACGTATCATCCTGACTTCATCGTGGCAACGGGGGATAAGGTTTATCTGATTGAGACCAAGGGCGACGACAAAGTGGATGATGTGAACGTTCGCCAGAAGCAGACGGCTACTGTAGAATGGATTAAGAAAATCAATGCTCTGGAGCCTGGGGATAGGATGAATCGCACCTGGGAGTATGTGTTGGTAGGCGAGAGCGTGTTCTACTCATTGAGTGGAAGTGGTGCTACGATTACCGATATCTGCAATATGTGTAAGGTTTCGTATTCTGTGGCAACGGGCAATCTGTTTGATATGTAAAGGGCAAATGCTATGAATAAAGCATTTGCTGTAATAATAAAGCTATTACTGTAATAATAAAGTAATTGCTGTAATGATGATAAAGAAAGCCAGCCTTTTCGCAGGAGAAGGCTGGCTTATATAAGAAACGTGGAACTGTTAAGCGAAAGAAACTTCTTTCCAATCTATCAATCCCTTTCCTAAATCTTCTAGTTCTATGGCAAGAGCTATTATTTTGCGCTTGTCTGCTTTGAATGGTTCTGCATACCGCTTAGCTTTAATTTGTTCTGCAGCAGCGTTAACACCACCATTGTTGCTCAGTTTCAATTCCAATACATAGATGATGGTTGATGTTTCTACCACCATATCGATTCTACCTGTAGATATCATCTTCTCAACTTCCACTCTACAGCCAATGGCATTGAAAATTGTACTCAGAATAAGACGGTAACGTTCTTCCATATCCATGCTTGCAAGCTTCTTGTTGCTGTATGGCACATCCGCAACAAGGGCTTTCAGACACTTCATTGCTTCTGGTAGATTTCCCATGTTCAGGTAAAGATTCAGAAATGCTTGTGGTGACTGAATGTCATTACCCTTACGCATGGAAAGGGTTGGCAAAACTATTTCATTCAGAGCCTGTCTTACCTCGAAGTTTGGAATACCAAGGAGGTAAGTTCCGTTCATGTAGCCCTTTATTGTGAGATAGCCAGACTGATAAAGAAACAGTTCTGGTCCACCACCTGTTACATCTGACGACTCTATTATAGAGCTTAACAAGGCACAATGATCAAAATCATTCAAGCGTATTTCCATATCATCTATAAACTTAGGAAGCAACGAGGTTGCTCCAGATGAGGCCCAGTAATTTCTCAATTTCTTATCCGACAGGGCATTGATGAGGCTGAACGGATTGAATATATCTACCATATTATCGCTGCAGAAATGATATCCGTCGTAATAGGCCGTGAGCTGCTTCAGGGTCTCCTCCGGAGTCCATCCGTTTTCTTCTCCCATCGCCTCAATCTCAGGCATGAAGTTGTCGGCAGCTTCCTGTTTCGAAATGCCGCAGATGGTGGCGTAGGGTGCATCAAAACTGATGTTGCTCAGATTATTGAGAACAGAGAAGAGAGAAATCTGAGTGAACTTGGTGATGCCCGTGATGAAGACGAAGCGCTCGTGCTCGTCCTCTTTTTTCAAGACGGCAAACACGGACTTGTAGATGGCTGTGCAGGCATCATGATCTGGAGTCTTCCAGGAATGCTGCAATGGGGAATCATACTCATCGATGAGGATAACCGCCTGTTTTCCGGTCTTTTGAAACATCGTTTCGATGATGTTCTGGAAGCGGACGGCAAGGGAAGCCTCTGGGCGCACGGCTACCTCATACTTCTGTTCAAGTTTATAGAAGGCGTCATCGAGATAGGAGTTGAGTTCTTCTGGTGTAGCTCCTCCGCAACTCATGTCGAGTCGAATGACAGGATAGCAGGTCCATTCTTTCTCCAGCTCCATCACCTTCAATCCTTCGAAGAGTTCCTTTTTTCCTTCGAAGTAAGCCCGAAGTGTATCCACGAGAATCGACTTACCGAAGCGGCGTGGTCGGCTCAGGTAATTATACTTTTTCCCCCTGTTGGCAAGTCTCCATATCATATCAGTCTTGTCAACATAAAGATAACCACCCTTTCTGATAACCTCAAAAGACTGGATACCTACCGGCAATCTTCTATCGTTCATTTCTGTATCTGTCATAATCTGGTCTCCTATGTTTTCAGGATAGCTTTTTGCGAGCCATCCACCTTTCTGCAAATTCTTTCTGCAAAGATACGACGAATATTTTGATTTCGCAAGAAAAAATGGGGGATAATATAAAAAAGGTGGCGAATCTTTTTGCCGGACAAGAATATTTCCTTACCTTTGCATAGCATTTAAAGTATGTGGAGATTACCGACGAAAGTTTAAAAAGAGAAAATATAAAAGAGAGACGAAAATGAAATTGAAATTCTTGAAATTGATGCTGCTGCTCTTCATCCTGCCTTTGCAGATGCTGGCGGCAGAACTGGGAGAGGCGGGCAAGCTGTTGGCGACGCTGCCTGGAGTGAGTGACGTGGAAACGCTGAAAAGTACGCATTTCCCTGAAAAATATGTGTTCTTCATCAAGCAGCAACTGGATGCCAAGGATGCTTCCAAGGGTAGTTTTGAGCAGCGAGTGATACTCTGCCACAGAGGATTCGACCGTCCTACCGTGCTCGTAACTGAAGGCTACAACGCCAAGTATGCATTGCGCGAGGGATACATCGAGGAACTTTCCAAGCTCTTCGATACCAACATCATCACCGTGGAATACCGCTATTTCGACAAGTCGATGCCTAGTCCTTGCAACTGGGATTACCTCACCGTGGAGAACTCGCTCTACGATCTGCACCACGTAAACCAGACCCTGCATGCGATGTACAAGGGTAAGTGGATTGCCACGGGCATCAGCAAGGGCGGACAGACTACGATGTTCTACCGCGCCTACTTCCCGAATGATGTGGACGTCTCCGTGCCATACGTTGCACCGCTGAACAAGGGCGTGGAGGATGGCAGACACGAGAAGTTCCTGCAGCATGAGGTTTCTACCAAGGAGAACCGACAGAAGGTGCTCAACTTCCAGCTGCTGCTCTTCAAGCGTAAGGCTGCGCTGCTGCCGATGTTCGAGAAGTATTGCAGCGAGAAGCAGTATCGCTTCAATGCGCCTATCGCCGAGATTTTCGATTACTCGGTGTTTGAGTATGCCTTCGCCTTCTGGCAGTGGGGGGAGGACATCAGGAAGATTCCTACGAATGATGCCACCGACGACCAGGTGTTCAAATACTGGATCAACATGTGTGAGCCGGAGTATTTCACCAACTACAATGCCACAGCATCTTTCGATGTGCAGGCTGCCAGGGAGTTGGGATATTACGGATATTACACCAAGCCATTCAAGAGATACCTGAGCATCAAGTCGGCAAAGGGTTATCTGAAGAAGCTGATGGTGCCTAAGGGTGCCGAGAACGTGGAGTTCTCGCCAAAGCTTTACAATTATACCGTGGATTTCCTGACCAAGAACGATCCGAAGATGGTGTATATTTATGGTGATATCGACCCATGGGGTGCATCGGGCATCTATGGTCTGCCATTCACCAAGAACAAGAAGAACCTGCATGTCTATATGTGTCATGGCGGTTCGCATCTCACCCGCATCCTGTCGTTCCCTGAGCCTACCAGACAGGAAATCATCGATCTGATTGGGGGATGGCTGAAGGAATAAGCCTTTGGATTACATCCATACGCCCTGGATGGTATGTATAGTTTATCTCCATACGCCTTGGATGGTATGTATAGTTTATCTCCATACGCCCTGAAAGGGCAGAAGCTCCTAGCCCAGGGTAACACCCTGGGTTACGCATAAGCAAGAAAGTCGCCCTGTAAG
Organism: Segatella sinensis; assembly: GCF_040095255.1. NCBI lineage: Bacteria > Pseudomonadati > Bacteroidota > Bacteroidia > Bacteroidales > Prevotellaceae > Segatella > Segatella sinensis. The sequence continues at coordinate 20,998 of NZ_JBBNGE010000019.1, forward strand.
GGCAAAAGCTTCTTATATTTAAAGCTTTTGCCCTTACAGGGCGACTTTGTTTTATATCACATTCTAAACCCAGGGCGATGCCCTGGGCTAGGAGCTTCTGCCCTTTCAGGGCGTGCTGCTTGCAGTTTTTTTCCTTTTAGGGCGTGCTGCTTGCAGTTTTTTTCCTTTTAGGGCGTGCTGCTTGCAGTTTTTTTCCTTTCAGGGCATGCTACTCTGTAAAATTATCCGTTTGCGATATTTCCGAAGAAATCGAATGAGGCATCCCAATCCTTCCATACTGGCTCTCTGCCCAATTCCTTCAATCTCGCATTGATTACCTTGGCGGTACGCTCATCGCTCACGGTGAACTGCTCCAATGCCTGAGGATAAGTATGGTAACCACCAGGATTTACCTTTGATTCTGCCGACATGGTGGTGACACCCAGTGTTGCCATGTTGTCACGGATGTAGGCAGGCTCACGGGTAGAGTAGGAGATATCCACATCGTGGTCGAAGATACGCATGGCGAAAGTAGCCTGTGCCAACTGCTTGTCGGTCATGTAGCAGTTTGGCTGGAAACCTTCGTTCTGTGCAGGGCGCATACGAGGGAAGTTCACGCTGTACTTGGTCTTCCAGTAGTGCTTCTGCAGGTAGCGCAGGTGATGAGCCATCATCACTACATCCGTGCGCCACTCCTTCTCCAATCCGATGAGCACACCCATACCGATGGAGTGAACGCCTGCCATCCCCATGCGGTCGAAACCATCGCAGCGCCACTCAAACTTACTCTTCATGCCACGTGGGTGGTAGAGCTTGTAGTGCTCGTGGTTGTAGGTTTCCTGGAAACAGATTACGCCGTTCATACCATGGTCGGCGAGGGTCTTGTAATCCTCAGTAGAGAGCGGCATCACCTCAATCTTCACGTTAGAGAAATACTTCTTGGCGATGTCGATGGCCTTGGCAAGATAAGGGGTGCCAGCCTTTGCCGGGTTCTCGCCCGTAACGAGAAGGATGTTCTCGAATGGAGCCAACTGCTTGATGGCTTTGTACTCGTTCTCAATCTGCTCTGGGGTGAGGATGGTGCGGGCCATCGGATTCTCACGATGGAAACCGCAATACACGCAGGAGTTGGAGCATGAATTGGTGATGTAGAGAGGAATGAACATCGACATGGTCTTGCCGAAGCGCTCCTCGGTATATTTGCGGGAAAGACGCGCCATCACCTCCAGGTATGGCTCGGCTGCCGGTGAAATCAGCGCCATGAAGTCGTTCACATCGCAATGGTCCTTGGCGAGGGCACGGCGCACATCGTTATCGGTCATTCGAGCAATGCGCTCCGTGGTCTCCTCCCAACTGATATTCTTTAATTCGTCTGAAAACATTTTCTTACTTTTTAAATTTTCTCAAATCGTGTGTCAACTTGGCTGCGCAGAAGTTTGGACCACACATGGTGCAGTACTCTCCGTCTGTATGACCTGCCTCCTCGAAATACTTCAAGGCAAGCTCTGGGTCGAGAGAGAGGTGGAACTGGTCTCTCCAGCGGAACTCGAAACGGGCCTTGGAGAGGGCGTTGTCGCGGATGGTTGCACCTGGATGACCCTTAGCCAAGTCGGCTGCATGAGCGGCAATCTTATAGGTTACCACACCTGTGCGCACATCTTCCTTGTTAGGCAAGGCGAGGTGCTCCTTTGGTGTTACATAGCAGAGCATGGCGGTGCCGAGCCATGCTATCTGAGCGCCACCGATGGCTGAAGTGATGTGGTCGTAACCTGGAGCGATATCGGTAACCAATGGGCCGAGGGTGTAGAATGGTGCCTCGTGACAGTGGTCGAGCTGGCGCTCCATGTTCTCCTTGATCTTCTGCAATGGCACGTGACCAGGACCCTCGATGAATGCCTGCACGTTCTTGTCCCAGGCACGGGTAACAAGCTCGCCCATGGTATCCAACTCGGCAAACTGGGCTGCATCGTTGGCATCGGCGATACAGCCTGGGCGCAGACCATCGCCCAAAGAGAGGGCTACGTCGTACTGTGCCACGATGTCGCAGATGTCGTCGAAGTGCTCATAGAGGAAGCTCTCCTGGTCGTGGTAGAGACACCACTTGCTCATGATACTACCGCCACGGCTCACGATACCGCAGAGACGGCTATCAGCAAGATGCACGTTGTGGCGACGGATGCCGGCATGGATGGTGAAGTAGTCAACACCCTGCTCGCACTGCTCGATGAGGGTATCACGGAATACCTCCCAGTTCAGATCCTCTACCTTGCCGTTTACCTTCTCCAAAGCCTGGTAGATAGGCACGGTTCCTACTGGTACAGGACAGTTGCGCACAATCCATTCACGGGTTTCGTGGATGTTGTCGCCGGTAGAGAGGTCCATCAAGGTATCGCCTCCCCACTTGCAGGACCATACAGCCTTATCTACCTCTTCCTCGATGCTGGAGGTAGTGGCAGAGTTACCGATGTTGGTATTGATCTTCACGAGGAAGTTGCGGCCGATAATCATCGGTTCGCTCTCCGGGTGGTTGATGTTGGCAGGAAGAACGGCACGTCCGCGTGCAATCTCATCACGCACATACTCAGGAGTGATATGGGTATCGATGCCCAACTCCTGGCAGTTCATGTTCTCGCGGATAGCCACATACTCCATCTCTGGAGTGATGATGCCCGCCTTGGCGTAAGCCATCTGGGTGATGTGCTTGCCAGCCTGAGCACGGCGAGGCAACTGGATGTGCTCGAAGCGGAGGTGGTCGAGGCTATGGTCAGCAAGACGCTGCTTGCCATACTCGCTGGTAACCTCCTTGAGCTGCTCGGTATCGTTGCGGTCGAGAATCCACTGCTCGCGCATTCTTGGCAAGCCCTTCTTCAAATCTACCTGATAGTTAGGGTCGCTGTAAGGACCGCTGGTATCGTAGATGTAAACTGGAGCGTTTGGCTCTGTATGTGGAATGCCGCGCTCATCCTTCACAACAGTAGGAGTGAGGTTTACCTTGGTCATTCCAACCTTGATCTGTGGGAAAAGTTTTCCCTGCATATACGCCTTTTCTCTCTGGGCGTAAGCTTTCTTATCGTTTGGCATTTTAATGTCGTTGTTATTTTTTATAATGTATCAGTTGATATATATATCCTGTCGATATATAATAATGTGTAATTAGTCGTTCAGGAATGCGGTGAGTGGAGAACTTGCCTCGGCACAATCGCTGATGGCTCCGAGACCTGCCTCGTAAGCACGGCGACCGCATACCACTGCTTCCTTGAATGCCTTAGCCATTTCTACAGGGTCTCCTGCAACGGCGATGGCTGTGTTGACCAGACAAGCGCTGGCACCCATCTCCATGGCCTCGGCAGCGTGGCTAGGCGCACCGATACCTGCATCTACTACCACAGGAACAGTAGCCTGCTCGATGATGATCTGCAGGAAGTCCTTCATTCTCAAACCCTTGTTGGTACCGATAGGTGCAGCGAGTGGCATCACGGTAGCAGCACCAGCCTCTTCGAGGTGCTTGCAGAGGGTAGGGTCTGCCTGGCAATATGGCAATACCACGAAACCGAGTTTTACCAGTTTCTCGGTAGCCTTCAGAGTCTCGATAGAGTCTGGAAGAAGATAGCGAGGGTCTGGGTGGATTTCGAGCTTGAGCCAGTTGGTTCCGAAAGCCTCGCGAGCCATCTGTGCTGCGAATACAGCCTCCTCAGCGTTGCGCACGCCACTGGTGTTAGGAAGGAGCTGGATATTTGGGTTCTGCACGATATGAGAGAGCAGGTCGTCCTGCTTGTCTTCGAGTTCGATACGCTTCATGGCAACGGTTACCATTTCTGTTTCAGAAGCCTTGATGGCTTCTGCCATGAGCTGGTTGTTGTTGAACTTTCCTGTTCCGAGGAAGAGGCGGGAGTTGAACTCTCGTCCTGCAATTACTAATTTTTCCATTTTCTGTTATTCTTATTTTTAAATGTTTGCTTATCTGAATACCTTCATCATTTCCATGATGTCATGGGTTTCTGATGCCGGATCCTTGGCATTGAGGATGCAGCCGCTGAGTGCGATGCCGTTAACTCCCGTCTTCATGATGTCGGGAATATCCTCCTTGGTGATGCCACCGATGGCAACGATAGGGATATCGATATTTTCTGCCTTCATCTTCTGGATGATTTCTCGGTATCCTTCAAGACCGAGGATAGGAGAGAGCTTCTCCTTGGTAGTGGTGAAGCGGAACGGACCGCAACCGATGTAATCGGCACCGGCTTCATAGTGAGCCTTCACATCCTCGAAGGTATTTGCTGTACCGCCGATGATGAAGTCATCGCCCAGAATCTTGCGGGCTTCGGCAATCGGCATATCGTTCTTGCCCAGATGCACGCCATCGGCGCCCACCTCTTTCACCAGTTCCACACGGTCGTCGATGATGAAGGTAACATTCATGATCTTGCACCATTCCTTCACCTTGTAGGCGATGGGGCGCACTTCATCATCAGAGGCATCCTTCATGCGGAGCTGAACCCATCCGCAGAGTCCCGTTATCGCCTCGTGAATGCCATCGAGATAGCTTATCTTCTCATTCTGATGAGAGATGAACTGCAGTTGAAATCTGTCTAATGATATTTTAGCCATAGTCCTCTAAACATTAAACATTATATCCTATCCTCCGCAGAAAGCCTTTACAATCACGATGTCGGCACCCTCCTGAATCACGTGGCTTTCCCACTCGTCACGAGGTACCATCTCGTTACTGATGGCTACAGCGCAACCTGTAGCTGGAAGATCGAGTTCCTGGGCAAGTTTCTTGACGGTCTTTGCCTGAATCTCAGTTTCTTTGCTGTTGATGATAACTTTCATAATCTGTTCCTATGTTTACATTTATAAATTTACAATTGTCAACACGGGGGTATGCCTGATGAAAGCAAAGGGGTTGTAGAGAAGCAAGAGTTGGTTGCATTTATCTCTGCCTGGGTGTAAAACGATCTATCATATTTCCTGCGCCAGCATTACCTGTTTCAGGTTCAATGGGTATAATCTCAGCCGATTGCTCAGCACCCCCGTGATAATTATAGATGCAAAAGTATAGATAATTTCCGAATTATCGTAGAAAAGGCGGATTATTTAATCTATATTAACGCTGGAGGCAACGAAAAAAGCGTGCCGGTAAGTAAATACCAGCACGCTTCCTTTATATTTCAAGTGATTATGCGCATGCACAACCACGACCTTTGCAAATAGCTTCGCCATAAATTGACATTGCATTCTTATAGTTTGCAATGAATGCCTTCATGACCTTCTTGATTTCTTTCAACATTGTTTTCATAATCGTTATCCTTTCTTTCTTTTTCGTTAATACTTGAGCCTCACCGGGCTCTTCTTTCATTCTCTTTCCTACAAGGGGATGGAGTAATTACTTACCCATCTCGATGTGGTTGTTAACATTGATTGCCTTAGCAATCATAATTGCTACTACTGCGAGTGCCATTACTGTTGTCATCATAATTTGTTTCCTTTCTCAATCTTTGTGGAGACGTTGCATTTTCTGTCTCCTGTTCTACATGTTATCCTTTTACAATCTCTCTTACCTGAAACCTTCCATCTCCTGTACTTGAGATTTCTCATCTTTTTTATATATATAAGACTTTTCATCTCGCATACTCAAGATCTCTTGTTTCATCTTTACGAGTGCAAAGGTAATGCCTTTTTTTTGAATTCGGGTAACAAATGGGTGACAAAATGATGAAAGAAAGTGATTTTTTGATACAAGTCAAATACTGGCAGTCTGTCTCTTGATACAGGTCAACTACTGTCAGTCTCTTACTTCACATACTTCAGAATCTCCTTGCTTTTTCTGCCTTTTTTGGCAGGAAGTGGCATAAATCCCTCGGTAAGTCCCGTTTTGTCGGTCATCGCCTGGAATACGGAGGCGGCATAGCTGTCGAGTTTCAGCTTCTTCAGTTCCTCGTTGATAGCATCCTCATCATAATCGTCTGCATATAATAAGGTATGCAGGTCGTCGAGATACTTCTGTGGGATGTTCTTATGCGGCATTCTGCTCTGAATCTGCATAATCTGGGCGATGATGGCATGCTGGGTCTGCTGGGCGATGGCTTCTGCCTTTCTGTGCTCGAAGTCGGCGAGGGTAGAGGCATCCGTCTCCTGCCAGTCTTCCATCGTACCTTCTTCGGTGATGAGATGACTGTAGCCGAAGTATCTGATGAGGGTGATGTGCTTGTTCCATCCGAGTTTCTCCAGATAGGCTTTCTCCAATGGGGTGGTGGCGATGATGAGGTCTGAGTGCCTGTACATCGCCTTCTGGTACATCAGGGTCTGCAGACTGCGCTTGAAATGCGGATTCCGGCAGTTGCGCTCTGAGAGGTCGCCGAGTGGGCAAACGATGTAGGGGATGCCCATCTTGCGAGACATTCTGGCGAGCTGGGCACCTTGTCTTGTCCATGCTCCCAGTATCATCACGATATCGGCATCTACCAGGTTACTGGTGATGTCGAACTTCTGCTGCAGCGCTTCGATGTAAGGAAGATACATCTTCAGTGTCTTCTTATGTTTGGAAATGAACAAATATACTTTCATCGTTATTTTAAGTTTGCTTGTTGATTCTAAAGTTCTACAGTTTATGACTGGTGAAGTCGTTCTTGTCTGCACGCCAGTATCTTATCTTGTTGGCAAGATTTCTCCAGATGATACCATACTCATAGAATGGCAGCTTCAGGAGCGAGATGTCATCGTCGAAATGCTTGATGGCCTTGTGGGCGATGACGGTGCGGAGAATCAGGAGCAGAAGCAGGGCGAAACCTGCAATGCCTGTCAGGATCCAGTCTTGCATCAGGATGGCGTATGCCAGGGTGGCCAGCGAGGCGATGAGGCTGAGGTGAGGGAAGAGGTGATCCATTGCCATCAGCGCCATCATCGACTTGGCTCTGGTCAGACTCTTGCGGGATGCCTGGAGATAAAGGTGGGCATTGTGCCATGCCTTGTCGGTTGGTTCATCATGGATGAGCCATGCATCGCAGTCAAGTTCTACGGCAGTATCTCCGTAGGCTGCATACTTGTTGACCAGGAAGTCATATTCTCCGCGCACATACTCCAGGTTGCCCTGATAGCCCTGCTCGCGCATGAAATCGCTCTTGCGGAAGGCTACGTTTGGCATGTGGGTGCGGTAGCCGTAGCTATGCTGGGCACGGCGGAGCAGATAGAATGCCTTGCGGATGCTGTCGAATCGGCGAACACCCTTGGTTGCTTCGTCTAAAGCTACATAGCCCAGAACCAGATGGTTAGGCTCCTGGCAGTTGTGGGTCATCGTATAGAGCCACTTGTCGTTGGATGGGGTGCAGGTAGGTTCGGTGAGGATGATCCACTCATACTTGGCAGCCTTCACGCCCAGTGTAATCTGCAGCTTCTTTCTGCTCATATAGCGGGAGCTCTCAGGGATATATGTATAATATAGGTGAGAATTCTCGGCTGCCATGCGCTTCAGATAATCCTGGGTCTCACCATCGGTGCTCTGACAAACCACGATTACCTGATAATCGGCAGGATATTTCTGCTGCAGGAACATCTGTAGATTATGCTCCAGTTCGTAGAGATTGTCGTGAGCGGTGATAATCACCGAGATAGGTTCTCTAGATTCCAAGGATTCCTCCTCTTCCTTAGCTGTTGTTTCTGCTGTAGAATCAGTTTCCTCCTCAGCAGGATTTTCCTCATTTTCTGCATTGTCAGGAAAACGCAACGAGCGCAGAAATGGATTTATCAGCGATCCGAGGATTGCCAATAATACCACTACTGCGCCTGCTATGATAGTTGTTAAACTAATTGTCATCATTTCTTTTTTTCTCGTATTTTAAAGCTTTTGCCCTTTACCTTTCCCTTCGGCCGGTGACCGTTGGTTCAGGGCGCATTGCTAATACTGTCTTAGCCCAGGGCATCGCCCTGGGCTAAGTGCTTCTGCCCTTTCAGGGCGTGCTTTCCTTTAAAAATCTTCTGTGATATATCCCTTTGGCAACTGGCGGCAGTTATACTGGCTCGCCATGATCTCACCGTAGGCTCCGGCTGAACGGAGAGCAATGAGGTCGCCACGATGGGTCTTGTTCAGATCTACAGCCTTGGCGAATACATCGCTCGACTCGCAGATCGGACCTACTACGTCGTATGTCTCTGCAGGTTCATCGCTGGAGATGTTCTCTATCTTATGATATGCCTGATAGAGGGCAGGACGGATCAGATCGGTCATACCTGCATCTACGATGGCAAACTGCTTGGCTGTGCCCTGCTTGATATAAAGCGTCTTGGTGATGAGCGAACCCATCTGACCCACTACTGCACGGCCCAACTCGAAGTGTAACTTCTGTCCATCGCGCAACTTCAACTTCCTGGCGTATGTATCGAAGTAATCCTTGAAATCTGGGATAGGCACACGGTTTGGATGGTTGTAATCGATACCCAAGCCACCGCCAACATTGATGTTCTTCACTACGATGTGATGAGCCTCCAACTGGTCTTGCAGCTCGTTGATGCGGTTGCAGAGAGCCTCGAAGTCACCCATGTCAAGTATCTGACTACCAATATGGAAGTGCAGACCCAGGAACTTGATGTTCTTCATTTTGGAAGCCTCCTCTATCACGCTCTCCATATCGCGCATAGCGATACCAAACTTGTTTTCAGCCAAACCTGTTGTAATGTTGGCATGGGTATGAGCACCAACGTCTGGGTTGATGCGGAAGCAAACTTGTGCAATCTTATTCTTCTTCTCGGCAAGTTCGTTGATGATTTCCAATTCCGGGACGCTCTCTACATTGAAGCAGAAGATGCCCTTGTCCAAACCAAGGTTGATTTCCCAATCACTCTTGCCTACACCGGCATACACAATCTTATTGGCAGGGAAACCTGCATTGATGGCAGCCTGAATTTCTCCTCCGCTCACACAGTCGGCACCCAAACCAGCCTGGCAGATGATGTTGAGCACTTTAGGGTTGGCATTTGCCTTTACGGCATAGTGTACCTCAAAGCCCTCGTGTTTGCCAGCCTCTGCGTTGATGGTCTTCAAGGTTTGGCGCAACACGTTGGTGTCGTAGTAGTAGAACGGAGTCTGTATCTCCTGAAACTTATCTATTGGAAATGTACCTTTCATTTCGCTTATGCTTATTTTAATATCTTACTTATAGTCAAATCAGAAAATCCAACTTATGGTTAAGTCAGAATATCCAACGAAGAGTGGACAGGAAGCATTACATTAGAATTCTTCACTCTTCATTCTTCGTTCTTCACTTACATTACTTCTCGAACAATACGTTGCTCAAGTTCTGCAGAGCCTGCTTCTTGTCTCTCTCTCTGATGAGGAATGAGATGTTGTAGTTGCTGCCACCGTAAGAAATCATACGTACCGGGATGTTCTTCATGGCATCGGTAGCGATGGTCTCGAAGCCTACGTTGCTCCAGTCCAGATCACCTACCACGCAGATGATGCACATATCTGAATCTACGGTTACAGTACCATACTTCTTCAACTCGTTGACGATATCGTTGAGGTGAGCGTCGTTATCGATACTCATGCTCACACCTACCTCTGAGGTAGCAATCATGTCGATAGGAGTCTGGTAGCTCTCGAAGATTTCGAATACCTTGCGGAGGAAACCTGTAGCGAGCAACATGCGGCTACTCTTGATCTTGATGGCAGTGATGTTGTCCTTGGCAGCTACAGCCTTGATCTTGCCACGTACGATGACGTTGTCGATGATAGTACCATCAGCCTTAGGATCCATGGTGTTCTTCAGACGAACTGGGATGCCGGCATACTTGGCTGGCTGAACGCAGGTAGGGTGGAGAATCTTGGCACCGAAGTAAGCCAACTCAGCAGCCTCCTCGAAGTTCAACTGGCGAACAGCCTCTGTGTGCTCTACCACACGAGGGTCGTTGTTGTGCATACCGTCGATATCTGTCCAGATCTGAATTTCGTCTGCTGGGAGAGCTGCACCGATGAGTGATGCGGTGTAGTCGCTACCACCACGCTGCAGGTTATCTACCTCGCCGTATGCATTGCGGCAGATGAAGCCCTGGGTGATGTAGATCTGATAGCCCTGGTTCTCCTCCATGATGGCTGCGAGCTTCTCCTTGATGTACTGTGGGTCTGGCTCTGCATTCTTGTCGGTGCGCATAAAGTCTAATGCACTGAGCAATACAGCCTTTACACCCTGTTCCTTCAAGTAGTTTACAACCATGTTGGTGCTCATAATCTCGCCCTGAGCCACGATGCTCTTCTCCTCGAAAGAAGTAAAGAGATCCTTGGTAAATGAACGGAGATAGTTGAACTCGCCCTGCAGGAACTCGCGTGTAGTCTTCTTCATCTCATCAGTAGAGTAGAGATCCTCCACGTGCTGCATGTATTTCTTCTCCAAATTGTTGATTACCTCGTTGGCGCCCTCTGGGTTCTTCTTGTAGAGATAGTCAGAGATCTCAACGAGAGAGTTTGTTGTACCGCTCATCGCAGACAATACGATGAAAGTTGGTTCACCTGATTCTGTAACCAAAGAGGCTACTCCCTTCATACGCTCTGGTGAGCCTACAGAAGTACCTCCGAATTTCATTACCTTCATAGTCGTAAAATTATATTAATGTTTAATTTTTATTGTTCTTTTGTTGCATTTTCCCCCTTTAATTCTCCTCGCCATCTTCTGTCAGGTCGATGTGGTTGTACTCGTTGGTCACGTCGTGGAGTAAACCATCCTTGCAGCGATATACGATGCCAGGGAACTTGTCGAGCATCGGGATATTATGGGTTGTCATCACTACAGCTGTACCCTGCTTGGTGATATCCTTGAGCAGTCCCACGATGTTGCTGGCGGTCTCTGGGTCGAGATTTCCCGTTGGCTCATCGGCGATGATGATCTTCGGATTGTTGAGCAGGGCACGGGCGATGGCCACACGCTGCTGTTCTCCACCGGAGAGCTCATGAGGCATCTTGTCGATTTTCTCAATCATGCCTACTTCGTTGAGCACTTCCTCGATGCGCTTGTCTCTGTCCTTCTTGTTTTTCCATTTGGTAGCCTTGAGCACGAACTCGAAGTTCTTGCGCACGCTGCGGTCGTGGAGCAACTGGAAGTCCTGGAAGATGATTCCCAGTTCCTTGCGCAGGGCAGGAATGTCCTTGCGGCGGATGGTCTTGAGGTCTCTGCCGAGGATTTCTGCCTTGTCGGTCTCACCCTCCACGAGGTCAAGCTCGCAGTAGAGGGTCTTCAGGAGTGAACTCTTTCCCGAGCCCACTTTTCCGATAAGATAAGCGAACTCTCCTTCATCCACATGGAAGTTGATGCCCTTGAGCACGCACTTGTCGGCTTGGTATATGCTGACGTTTTGATAATCTATTAACATCCTAATTTTTTCTCCTTTATTTAATGTATTTGAAAGCTTTTGCCCTTTCAGGGCGTATTGCCAATATCTTTTTATACCCAGGGTGTTGCCCTGGGCTAGGGGCTTCTGCCCTTTCAGGGCGAGCTGCTGCAAGATAGCCTTGAGCTAGATATATTATTTCATTTCTCCTTTGCTCTTTGCAACGCGGCGCTTCTTGTCCCATTCCGGGTCGTGTCGCATTTGGAGCTCCTTTACTACATCCTCGATTCGCAAGCCCTTGCTGGTGAGCAGCACGATGAGGTGGTAGAGCAGGTCGGAACTCTCGTAGATGAGCTTGTCGTCGGTTCCGTTTGTAGCTTCTATAACCGTCTCAATGGCTTCTTCTCCAACCTTTTGCGCCATCTTGTTCACGCCCTTCTTGAAGAGGCTGGTGGTGTAGCTGCCCTCAGGCATCTCCTCGTGGCGCTTGTCGATGAAGTCCTGCAACTCAGAGAGGAAGAGGATAGGGTTCAGCGTATTCTCCTCAGCCCAGCAGGTATCGGTGCCTTTATGGCAGGTAGGACCATCTGGATGAACCTTTACCAGGAAGGTATCGTTGTCGCAGTCTATCTGAATGCTTACCAGATTGAGGAAGTTTCCTGAGGTCTCGCCCTTGGTCCAAAGACAGTTGCGAGAACGGCTCCAGAAAGTAACCTTCTTGGTTTCGATGGTTTTATCGTATGCTTCCTTGTTCATGAATCCCAGCATCAGGACATTCTTGGTTACAGCGTCCTGGATGATGGCAGGAACAAGTCCGCCCATTTTTTCAAAATCTATTTCCATTTTATCTTTACAATTTAATTGTTTGCTTACTCCATTGTCAATTCCGCCCTATCATAGGGGATTTATTCACTCTTAAGGAAAAAAATATTTTCCCTTAAGGAAATAATTATTTTCCCTTAAGGGAAAAAGTATCTAGCCTTAAGGCTCCGGTTTACAACCTGACGTTGATGCCTTCTTTTCGGAGGTAACTTTTCAGGTCAGGTATGGCGATTTCACCGAAGTGGAAGACACTGGCTGCCAGTGCTGCATCTGCCTTTCCCAGGGTGAAGGCATCACGGAAATGTTCCATCTTGCCAGCTCCACCCGATGCAATGATAGGAATGCTTACTTCCTCTGCAAGACGGGCAAGGGCTTCATTGGCAAAGCCCTGCTTCACGCCATCGTGGTCCATACTGGTGAAGAGAATCTCGCCGGCACCACGGTCGGCAACTTCTCTAGCCCAATCAAACAGACCGAGTTCTACTCGCTCTCTTCCGCCCTTCACGTAGCAATGCCAGCCGTCGGGATCGAGACGGGCATCGATGGCGCAGACGCAGACCTGTGAGCCGTAATGGTTGGCTATCTCGTTGATGAGCTCCGGATGCCGGATGGCTGCACTGTTGATACTGACCTTGTCGGCGCCTGCATTGAGGAGTCGATCTACATCCTTCAGCTCGTTGATGCCGCCACCCACGGTAAACGGGATATTGATTTCGGCAGCTACGCGAGTTACCATATCTGTAAAGGTCTTGCGCTCTTCGAAGCTAGCTGTGATGTCAAGGAATACGAGTTCATCGGCACCTGCATCGCTATAGGCCTTGCCCAGTTCTACCGGGTCGCCTGCGCTTCTCAGGTTCACGAAGTTCGTTCCCTTCACGGTCTCTCCGTTTTTCACGTCAAGACAAGGGACGATTCGCTTTGCCAAACCTTTGTTACTTTGAACTTTGACCATTGAACTTTGAACTTTATGATTACTTAACTCCTAACTTTTCTACATCAATCTTACCCTCGTAGAATGCCTTGCCGAAGACTACTGCTGGGATGCCGGCGGCTTCCAAAGCCTCGATGTCTTCATTGCAGCTCACTCCGCCCGAGGCGATGAGGTGAAGCTGAGGGTAGGCTGCCATTACCTCTTTATATAGTTCGATGGCAGGACCCTGCAGGGTGCCATCCTTGCTGATTTCTGTGCAGAGCACATAGCGCACACCCTTGTCGATGTATTTCTTGAGGAAGGGGAGGAGGTCTTCTGAAGAATCCTCTTTCCATCCATTGATAGAAATCTTGCCGTTTCTTACATCGGCTCCGAGGATAAGCTTGTCGGCACCATATTTATCTATCCACTCCATAAAGAGGTCGGGATTGGTGACGGCGATGCTGCCTACGGTTACCATACTGGCTCCTGCAGCGAATGCCTTCTCGATGTCTTCCTCGGTCTTGATACCGCCTCCGAAATCTACAGTCAGATTCGTTTCGGTTGTAATCGCCTTCAGTACAGCATCATTTACGATATGCTTCGACTTGGCTCCGTCCAGATCCACTACGTGGAGTCGCTTGAATCCCAGCTTCTCGAAGTCTTTGGCTACTTCAGCCGGATTGTCGTTATAGACCTTCTTCTGGTCGTAATCGCCTTTTGTCAGGCGAACGCACTGGCCATTTATCAAGTCGATGGCAGGAATTAATTCTATCATATTTCTTTTATTGCTTTATATCCTATTTCATATCATCAGGAGATCTGCCTTGCAGGATTCCCCTCTTACATTTCCTGATAGTTATTTCTGTATTTCCAGGAAGTTCTTTAAAATCTGTTCTCCTACCTTTCCGCTCTTTTCTGGATGGAACTGGCAGGTATAGAAGTTGTCTTTGTGGAGCGATGCGCTGTAAGGCAGAATGTAATCAGCCTTGGCGATAGTCTCCTCGCAGAGTGGCACATAGTAGCTGTGTACGAAATAAGAGTAGGGATGCTGCAGGGCTTCTCCCATAGCTGCATCTGCTGCATCGGCTCTGTTTCCGAATCCCTTGTAAAGCTCCGTCTTCAGATCGTATATCTCGTTCCATCCCATAGCTGGTACCTTGTCTTCGTGCTTCTGCGGCTGGAATCGCTTCACATCCACATCGAAGATGCCGATGCAATCTACATCGCCTTCTTCCGAATGTCGGCACAGGAGCTGCTGTCCCACGCAAATGCCCAATACGGGTTGCTTGAGATTCTTGATCACCTGGTCCAGCTGGTGGGCCTTGAGATATTCCATGGCTTCCCTTGCCTGCCCCTGACCTGGAAACAGTACGCGGTCTGCCTTCTGGAGCATTTCGGCATCATCAGTGAGTACTGGTTCTATGCCCAAACGCTTCATGGCGTTGACTACGGAATAGATATTTCCGGCATTGTATTTTACGATTGCTACATCCATAACCTAACGTAATTCTTCTGTTTTTTGTACGTATCGGGAGTATTGGTCCCACGTATTGCTAATTTCTGTTGCAAAGGTACACATTTTCTTTCAATCTAACGAAAATATTAGCAAAAAGATTACTATATCGCTATGATTTCTTGCAGAAAGTAAGAATTATTGGTATATTTATACGTGTTTATCAGTAAAAAAAGGGTTAGAGTAAGATTTTTCCTACTCTAACCCTTGGTTTTATTTCAACTTGTTATTTTCCCATTATTCCTCCTCGCTGTCTGCCGTGCGGAGGATGATGCTGGTGGCTCCGATGGTGAAGAGGGTGCCGTCTTCGATGACACGGCGCTCACGGTCGCCCAGGATTTCGTTATCTACGAAAGTGCCGGTGTAGCTAGGACCATCGCGCAGCACATATTTCAATTTTCCTTTCTTGTCGCGGCTTACATTGATTACGCAGTGGTTCATATCTACACTCGGATCTACGGTCTCGATAGGGCAGTTGATGCCACTGTTCTTCATATATCTTCCGATGACGTTGTCGCCCATCTGCAAAGGGATGACCTGCTTGTAGGCGAATACGTTTTCGATAACGACGATGGAGCCTACGCCATTCTCATTGGCATTTTCATCAATCTGTTCTTCCTTGCGGGTTTCGCGGAGTTTGGAAACGCCCATACGGATGCCAAACTGCTTATTGCAATTAGGACAAACGAAGACCAGACTCTGGCCTGCCTCGTATTTGGTTTCGTCGAACGTGATGAAATTATCGCATTTAGGGCAACGTACTCTTTTCATATCTATTTTTTTCTTTCCTTAATTTCTTTCTATATATAATAATGTAAACTACTCCTTTACCTTTGTAATCCAGCCATCAGTGAAAGCCTCGTTGGTATGGAGTCGGTTGAGGGTGTTATATGCCTCGCTCTCAGAGCGGTAGTTGCCATAAATCACCTTTACGTTGTTGTCGGTAATCAGAACTCTTGCCTCTTTGAAGCCCTTGTCCTGCAAGTGTTCCACATAACTGGCTGCATTGCGTTTGGTCACGCGGCTTGCCAATACGATGCTGTAATAAGAGGCTGTTGGAGTAGCAATCTCTCTATCCTGTGCCATTGCCGGAGTTTTTTCTGCCTTGTCGGTAGGAGTGGTCTCCATCAGCTTCGGTTCATCAGTAGGGAGCAGCAGTTCTTTGCTTTTTACCGGAGTCATCTCTTTAGGCATGATGCGGGTAAGCATCCCCGTGTCAATCTGGCTCTTCTCGATAGTAGGACTTCCGAGTGGAGTAGAGATGGTGAAGAAGGCGATGAGGGCGATGCAGGCTGCTGCCATGTTGCGCAGCCAGCTCTTCTTGATGCTGATGAATTCAGCCTTTTCCTCTTCTTCTGCGATGAATACCGAATTGTTGGCTGGAGCAGCAGGTGCTTCTACCTCTTTTTTAACTGGCTGTTCCTCTTTGGCAAGATTTACTGTCATTGCCACGTTTTGATTCTCGTTCTGCTGTTCACCGTTGTCAATCTGTGCGATAGGAAGCATGTCGAAACCTCCCAAACCATAGAAGTCTGGAGTAAGAATGCCTGCCTCGCATGGCTCGAAACTGATGTTGCCATCTTCGTTGAGAAAGAGCATACCGATGTTTTCTATTTCGAATTTACCTTCGTTTTCCAATGATTGTCTGATTTCAACTACCTCATCCTCAATACGGCGCAATGCCTCAGGGTAGCTGATATCGTAAGTCTCCACGTACGAGAGTGCGAGGAGAGAATCATTCATCGTGAGCTGTGGATTGAATCCTACAGTTCTCAGCGGTGGCAAAAACATATTGTCTCTGCCATCGTAACGTGCATCTACATGATGAGCCATGAATCCACCAAAACCTGGTACGATTACACAATCGTTGCTCAAGAGCAGAATTTCTATATGTCGGTTAATTTCTATCACGTCTAAATGTTTATCTTCTTTTTCTGAATATCTTTTGCAAAGGTACGGCTTTTTGGGGAATTGGACAACTATTTTAAAGGAAATTTTCGTAAGGAGTGATAAAAAGTTTAATTTGTTTTGTTATATCGCCAAAAAGTATTACCTTTGCCACTAAAAAATAGAACAAGTATAGCAATGGAATATACAGAGACCGAAATAGAAGGTGTGTGGGTCATACAGCCAAAAGTGTTTGATGATGCTAGAGGCTACTTTTTCGAGGCTTGGAAACAGGCTGAGTTCGATGCCCACATTGGTTATCATGTTGAGTTTGTGCAAGACAATGAGTCTATGTCGAGTAGAGGCGTGCTTCGAGGCCTTCATTATCAGAAGGGCGAAAGTTCGCAGGCTAAACTGGTGCGTGTCATCAAGGGTAAGGTCCTGGATGTTGCGGTAGATTTGCGTAAAGACAGCAAGACCTTCGGCAAGTATGTAATGGTGGAACTGAGCGGGGAGAACAAGCTGCAGTTCTTCATTCCTCGTGGCTTTGCGCATGGTTTCCTCGTGCTCAGCGACGAGGCAATCTTTACCTATAAAGTAGATAACCCTTATGCTCCTCAAGCTGAGGCAAGTATCCGCTGGAATGATGAAACCATTGGTATCAAGTGGCCTATTGAGGGCGAAAATGTATTGCTCTCAGAAAAAGACCTCAATAAGGCGCTGCCTTTTGAGGAGGCTGAGTATTTTGAGTAAGATATCGTGAAAAGATGAAACAAGTTATTAACATATTGTTGTGTGCAAGCCTCCTGGCGGCGATGGCCAGCTGCGGACAGAAGTCTGCGGGTAAGGATTCTGCCGGAGTAAAGGAGGATACTGCTGCCAAGAAAATGCTCCAGGGCATCTGGTTGGATGGCGATGATGAAGATAATGTTGTCTTTCGCGTGAAGGGTGACACCATCTACTATCCTGATTCTACCAGCCAACCGGTATATTTCTATATAGCTGGCGATACGCTGGTGATGAAGGGTGCCAATACGACTAAATATCCGATTATCAAGCAGGCTGCGCATATCTTCCAGTTTAAGGTGCTGAATGGCGATATCATGAAACTCGTCAAGACAGACGATACTTCTTATCTGCAGCAGTTTCTGCATAATCAGCCTGTGGTTCTCAACCAGAATACGCTTATCAAGCGAGATTCTGTGGTGTATGCAGGCGATGAGAAGTTGCATCTCTATGTGCAGGTGAACCCTACTACCTATAAGGTTTTCAAGAGTTCATACAATGATGATGGCGTAGAGGTGGATAATGTCTATTACGACAACATCGTGAATGTGAATATCTACCGGGGAGCCAGCAAGATTTTCGGCCGTGACTTCCGCAAGGAGGATTTCGATGGACAGGTTCCTCATGAGTTCCTCAAGCAGGCGATTTTGAGTGATATCGTACTGAAAAAGGTGGATACCGATGGACTTCATTATAGAGTGGTTTTGGCTATGCCGGACAGCAGTGTGAGCTATCAGGTGGAAATCATCATCTCGCTCGAAGGCAAAATGACGATCAAGAAGAGCTAGCTTTTTTAGAAATTGTGCTCTTTTAGAAAATAGGAAATACGAAAAATGGGAACTTGCATTTGAGCAAGTTCCCATTTTTCGTATTGATCAATTGAAGAATCCCAGCAGGGCGCCGGCGGCTACGGCGGAACCGATAACACCTGCAACATTCGGACCCATGGCGTGCATGAGCAGGAAATTGTGGCGGTCGTACTCCAAGCCGAGGTTGTTGCTGATGCGGGCACTCATAGGTACGGCACTCACACCGGCATTTCCGATCAGTGGGTTCAGCTTCTTGCCCTTTGGCAGGAAGAGGTTCATCAGTTTCACAAAGAGGATACCGCTGGCTGATGCGATGATGAATGCCAGGGCACCGAGGGCGAAGATTTTGATGGTGTTCAGGGTGAGAAACTCAGATGCCTGGGTAGAACAGCCTACAGTCAAGCCGAGCAGCATAACCACGATGTCATTCAGACTGCTGCCTGCTGTCTTGGCAAGTCTAGTAGTCTTTCCGCTTTCCTTCAGGAGATTTCCGAAGAAAAGCATACCGAGCAATGGCAGACCTGATGGCACGATGAAGGTGGTGAGCAGCAAACCGACGATAGGGAAGAGAATCTTCTCTGTCTGTGATACCTGACGTGCTGGCTTCATCTTGATGACGCGCTCTTCCTTGGTGGTGAGCAGACGCATCAATGGGGGCTGGATTACTGGCACCAATGCCATATAGGAGTAGGCACAAACGGCGATGGCTCCCATCAGGTTAGGACTTAACTTACTGCTCAGGAAGATGGCGGTAGGTCCGTCGGCACCACCTATGATGGCAATACCGGCTGCCTGGTTCGGTTCGAACCCCAGAGCCAGTGCTATCATGTAGGCACCGAAGATGCCAAACTGGGCAGCTGCACCGATTAATATCAGCTTCGGATTGGATATTAATGCCGAAAAATCGGTCATCGCTCCGATGCCCAGGAAAACGAGTGGGGGATACCATCCCTGTCTTACTCCTTGATAGAAGATATTCAGAACGGAATTATCTTCGTATAGACCTATTTCGAGTCCGGCATCAGCACGGAAGGGGATGTTGCCCAGGATGATGCCCAGTCCGATGGGCACCAGGAGAAGTGGTTCAAAATCCTTCTTGATGGCAAGCCAGATGCAGATAACTCCTATCACGATCATGGCGAGGTTTCCTGCCGTGGCATTCGCAAAGCCCGTATAGGTCAGGAACTCATTGAAGTTTTGTATGATGAAATCCATAAGCTATCTATTTAATGGTTACTAACGTATCTCCTTCCATCACGGCATCGCCTTTATTGACGTTGATGCCGGTGATGGTTCCGGAAGTCTCAGCCTCGATGTTGTTCTGCATCTTCATGGCTTCGAGGATCACGACGGTATCGCCTGCATTAACCTTGTCGCCCACCTTCACCTTGATTTCGTTGATGGTGCCAGGCAGAGGGGCTACCACTGGCTTGCCGGTAGCTGCTTTTCCTGCATCTCCTGCATTTCCTGTTTGGCCGCTGCTTGCTGCGGATTGCAAATCCGCAGATGCCTTTGCGCTCTGAGGGGCTGATGATGAGCTGCTAGCTCCTTCGTTAGCTGTCCCTCCCAACTTCACTTTCTGCTTGCCAGCCTTTACAGGCTGCTTCATTTCTACCTCAAATGGGATGCCATTTACGGTTACATTGGCGATGTTGCCTTCTATATCCTGGATCTCGACTTCGTAATCGACTCCTTTCACTGTATATTGATACTTCATATCCTTTGAATTTTGAATTTTGAACTTTATGAAATGTAAAGCTGTTGAATTCTTCACTTTTCGTTCTTCACTTAACATTATTGAATTTCGGAGCATTCCATCTTGTCTGTTTAGGCTTGATGGTAATGATGCCGGATTCTACATCATGTACATCCTCCAGGTATTCCTTGAGGGCGAGCGAGATGACCGCCATGTAGATTTCCTTGTCGATACCCTTGGTCTTCAGACCATCCTTCAGCAGGATATTGGTCTTATGACTCAGGTCTTGCGTTACCTCAATGGTCTTCTTGCCGGTCTTATATAATAAGGTGGCATGCTTCTCGGTGGCACGGGCGATGCGCTGCTTGTGTTTCATGTAGGCTCCGAATGCCCAGAATACGACGAAGAGGAGGGCGAGACATGAGAATACGATGCCCATTGAAAGCACGGAGATGCCGATGCCGTATGGATCTTGCTTCTTCAGAAGCTGTGCCTTGCTCAGCTCTATGTGTTGTGGCAGATAGCCCGGGGTGATGGCTCCAGCTATGGCTTTCTCCCATGTCTTAAAATCCTGGCTTAGTTCGTAGCTCTCGTCGGCTGCCAATATAGGCACGCTTACGGAGTCTATCAAGTCCACAGCATTTCCGTCATAGAGGGCTATCCAGTTGGGCTTCTTTTCCTGTAGAATCAGATTGAGGTGGAAAGGACCTGTGTTGGAAGAATCCTTTGCCTTCCAGAACTGCCCGTTCCTGCCGTCCTTGTACCAGGAACTGCTGTCGAAGATGACGATGCTTTTCTTGCCGCCCAGTGTGGTTCGGGGCTCGTTGTTCGGCAAGGGGCACATCAGTTGTCGGCGTGCTTCGGGCGAAAGATTCTTGTTGAGAACCCGTCGGTCGGTGGTTAGGAACATACTACGTACGTTATACGTGGTAAAGGAGGAATTGCTCAATTCCACCCATGGTTTGTGCTGACCGTACTCATCTACGAGGTTGGTACGGTTGTGGGTCATCACCTCCGTAATACGGATGCTCTTGACTCCCTGGCTCCAAGCGGGCAAGGATGCGATGACTAGCATGGTTATCAAAAATCCCAATTTCTTCATACGCATATCAACGTTTTAGAAGTTTTCATTTTTAAGAAAATCACATTAGGTTTTCTTGTCTGTTGTTTTAATGCGTCAAAGTTACGAATAATTTGTGAAAAGGCAACAAAAAAGGTGCACAAATTTTTATCTTTGTGCACCTCTTTTATAATTTATAACTATTACTAGTTGTTTTGTTAACTTTTGTAAGCGTTTATGCTCCGCAGAAGAACAGCACCACGATCTGGGCTGTAAAGATACGGAGGAACATACTCAATGGATATACGGTAGAGTAACCTACGGCTGGAGCCTCCTTAGAGCAGGAGGCGTTGGCGTAAGCCAGTGCAGGAGGGTCGGTATAAGTACCGGCAAGCATACCCATGATGGTGAAGTAATTGAACTTGAACTTCAATCTGGCGATGGTACCCACGATGAGGATAGGAATGATGGTGATGAGGAAACCGCATCCCACATACTTCAATCCGTCGCCCTGAACCACTGTGTCCCAGAATCCGGCACCAGCCTTGATTCCCACACTCGCCAGGAAGAGTACCAGTCCTATCTCTCGCAGCATCATGTTGGCGGAGGTAGTGGTATAGGTAACCAGTTTCATGCGATAACCGAAACGGCCGATGAGGATGGCGATGATGAGCGGACCACCTGCGATACCCAGCTTCAATGGCACTGGCATGCCAGGGATAGCGAATGGGAGAGAACCGAAGATGATACCCACCATGATACCGATGAAGATGGTAGCGATGTTAGGCGCATCGAGGCGCTTTACAGAGTTACCCATGATTTCAGCCACACGGTTTACATTCTCCTCAGGACCTACTACCATCACGCGGTCGCCCACGTGGAAGTGGTGGTTACGGCTTGCGAAGAGATCCATACCCTGACGGGAAATACGGGTCACGTTCACACCATATACACTGGAGAAGTGCATCTTGCCAAGGGTCTTACCGTTCATCTCAGGACGGGTAACGATGATTCTTCTGGATACGAAATGCTGAACCTCATCCTTCTCGCGGTCCCACTCTGCATCAATCTCAGGACCGATGAAAGCCTTGATGGCCTCTGCATCAGCCTCAGCACAAACCACGAGCAGCTCGTCGCCTACCTCAAATGTAGTCTTGCTGTTAGGGATGCTCACTTCTCCGTTGTGGAGGAGTCTTGAGCAGACGATGTCTCGGTTCAAGAACTCTGAAACCTCTCTCAGCGTTCTACCTGCGATGTAGGCATTCTCCACGCGCAGGTGCATATTGTGAGGTTTTGCATGAGGGTTGGCAGCCTCCTCCTCGTTGAGCTGCTCTTCTTCTGCAGCCATATCCACGCGAGTGATGTACTTGATGAGGATGGTAGCACCAATGATACCAACCACACCCAGAGGATAGGCACAGGCATAACCATTGGCGATGCTAGGAGCACCGTTAGGGAAAACACTGAGCAATGCCTCGTTGGCAGCACCAAGACCTGGGGTGTTGGTAACCGCACCATAGAGGGTACCCACCATCATAGGCAGGTTCTGTGGGTTGCTGGTGTCGAAGAAGAGGTAATAGCATCCGAACATCACGAGGATGTTGAGCAGGATAGCTGTGGCAGAAAGCAAGTTCAGCGTCACACCACCTTTCTTGAAACTCTCGAAGAAGCCAGGACCCACCTGCATACCAATCATGAAGACAAAGAGTATCAATCCGAAGTCTTGCACGAAGGTAAGAATTTCCTTAGGGCCTGTGAAGCCCACGTGGCCGGCCAGGATACCTGCGAAGAGCACGAAGGTAACACCCAGCGAGATGCCACCAATCTTGATCTTTCCCAGATACACACCAACCGCAATCACGATTGCGTAGAGTAGGGCGATGTGAGCCACCGACTCTGTGTTGGTGAAAAGATTAATAATCCAATCCATTAATTTCTTTTAAATTTTCGGTTTTAATAATATATTGAATAAAGGGAATACTGTATCGTGATTATTAAGGCAGGGTATCTTATACTGAAAAATTCGAGGACATCCACGGATGGGATGCCCCCGAACTCAATTTATATAGATACCTATTGATTACTTCTCAATAGCTGCTACACCTGGCAATACCTTACCCTCGATAGCCTCGAGAAGAGCACCACCACCTGTAGAGATATAAGATACCTGATCTGCCAAACCGAACTTGTTGATACAAGCTACAGAGTCGCCACCACCGATGAGTGAGAATGCACCTTCCTTAGTAGCCTCAGCGATTGCGTCAGCGATAGCCTTAGAACCACCAGCGAAGTTGTCGAATTCGAACACACCTGCAGGACCGTTCCAGAGGATTGTCTTAGCACCCTTGATAGCTGCAGCGAAAGCCTTGCGAGTCTCAGGACCTGCGTCCATACCCTCCCATCCGTCAGGGATATTGTTAGATGGGCAAACCTGAGTATTGCAGTCGTTCTTGAAGTCATCACCGCAGATAGAGTCTGTGCCGAGTACGAGGTTTACACCGTTCTCCTTAGCCTTCTTGATTACGTCGAGAGCTACATCGAGTTTGTCATCCTCGCAGATAGACATACCGATCTTGCCACCGAGAGCCTTAGAGAATGTATAAGTCATACCACCGCAGAGAATCAGGTTGTCAACCTTAGTCAACAAGTTCTCGATGATACCGATCTTAGTAGAAACCTTAGAACCACCCATGATAGCTGTGAATGGGCGCTTGATGTTGCCGAGAACTGCGTCAACAGCCTTAACCTCTTTCTCCATCAGGAAACCGAGCATCTTGTGATCCTTGTCGAAAGAATCTGCGATGACAGCTGTAGAAGCGTGCTTGCGGTGAGCTGTACCGAATGCGTCCATTACATATACGTCAGCGTAAGAAGCCAACTTAGCAGCGAACTTCTTCTGACGCTCCTTCATCTCAGCCTTAGCAGCGTCGAACTCAGGAGTACCCTTCTCTACACCTACTGGCTTGCCTTCCTCTTCAGGATAGAAACGAAGGTTCTCGAGCAAGAGAGCCTCACCTGGCTTCAAGGCAGCAGCCTCAGCATCAGCGTTACCGCAGTCCTTAGCAAACTTAACCTCTACACCGAGAGCGTCTGATACGTTCTTAACAATCTGAGAGAGTGAAAGCTCTGGCTTAACCTTGCCCTTTGGCTTACCCATGTGGCTCATCATGATGAGCGCACCACCGTCTGCGAGTACCTTCTTCAAAGTAGGGAGGGCACCGCGGATACGAGTGTCGTCTGTTACATTACCATTCTCATCCAATGGCACGTTGAAATCAACGCGTACGATTGCCTTGTGACCAGCAAAGTTAAAATTCTCAATTTTCATTTTACCTAAATTTTTATATTAGTATTATGTTATTAACCCTGTTTACTGCTGAAACGACCTTTGCCCTACGACTAGTGAGCTTATCAGGCTCCTATGTGCATACTATATAAAATAGGAGTGGTGTCGGGTCGTAACAAACTCTTTCCGTAGGCAAAAGTAACAAAAATAATCGGTACTACCAAATCTTTCTGCTACGATTTAAAGATTTTTTGTGGTAGATAAGCTTTTTTGCCATATCTACTTTGCAAAACGATGGTTATAAAATGTAAAAATGGTTACTTTTTTAGTGTTTAAAGAAAAAAAAACTGTATCTTTGCCGACAAATTCAATCGTTATGGTAAAAGATAAGATAGCATACGTTTGCAGCAACTGCGGGCAGGAAAGTGCCAAGTGGATGGGTAAATGCCCTAGCTGCGGACAATGGAATACTTTTAAGGAGATACGCATTGCGGCTGATTCGGGATCGCAGGCGGCTAAAAGCGCTGGCATGACCATGAGGCATGGCGGGGCTGTTACCATGTTTGGTGGGCAACACTCCGACGCAGATGCCAAGCCGATGAATCTGAAGGATATTTCGGCTGTGGATGAGCCGCGTATCGATATGATGGACGAGGAGCTGAACCGCGTACTGGGTGGCGGTATGGTGCCGGGAAGCATTACCCTGCTGGGCGGTGAACCGGGCATCGGAAAGAGTACCCTTACGCTGCAAACCATCCTGAATATGAAACATAGAAGGGTGCTGTATGTGAGCGGCGAGGAGAGTGCCCATCAGATTAAACTGAGAGCTGACAGACTGGCGAAGGGACAAGCTATGCTGAAGGGAACTTCGACAGATGACGTAGCATCGTTAGCAGGAACCCCACCGGAGAATGCCTTCGATCATATTACGATTCTCTGTGAAACACAGTTAGAGAAAATCTTTTCCCATATTCAGCAAGTGGCTCCAGAACTGATAGTTATCGATTCTATCCAAACAATTGCTACAGAGAGCGTGGATAGCTCTCCTGGTTCAGTATCCCAGGTGCGTGAATGTGCAGCATCGCTCCTGAGATTTGCCAAGACCAGCGGTATCCCTGTTATCCTGATCGGACATATTAATAAGGAGGGAACCCTGGCTGGTCCGAAGATTCTGGAGCATATTGTGGATACCGTCATCCAGTTTGAGGGTGATCAGCATTATATGTACCGCATCCTGCGAAGCATCAAGAACCGATTCGGAAGCACTTCGGAACTCGGCATCTACGAGATGCTGCAGGGAGGATTGAGACAGGTGAGCAATCCGTCGGAACTGCTCCTTACGGAAGACCACGACGGATTGTCGGGTGTTGCCATCAGTGCTGCCATTGAGGGTGTACGCCCGTTCCTGGTGGAAACGCAGGCTCTGGTGAGCACGGCGGCATACGGAACTCCCCAGCGCTCGGCAACGGGTTTCGACCAGCGAAGACTGAATATGCTCCTTGCAGTGATGGAGAAGCGAGTGGGCTTCAAGTTGATGGCGAAAGATGTGTTCCTGAACATTGCGGGAGGCTTGCGAGTGACGGATCCTGCGATGGACCTGAGTGTACTGGCTGCGGTATTGAGCAGCAATGTAGATACAGCGATAGAGCAGGGCTGGTGTATGTGTGGCGAGGTAGGACTCAGTGGCGAGGTTCGTCCGGTGAGCCGTATCGAGCAGCGCATCGCTGAGGCAGAGAAGCTCGGATTCCAGCATATCATCATTCCGAAGTATAATTATCATGGTTTCGACCATAAGAAATATCAGATAGAGATTCATCCCGTAAGGAAGGTGGAAGAGGCGTTTCGCTGCCTGTTCGGGTAAAATCTCACGCAGATTTCTCGGATTCCGCAGATTTTTGTGTACAATTTGACTTTATGAATATTGTATAATCTGACTTTAAAATAAAAAGTTCAAAATAAATGAAGGATTCAGTAATTATTGTGAGCGGCGGTATGGACAGTATTACCCTGCTCTATGACAAGAAGGACGAGATTGCCCTGGGTATCAGTTTCAACTATGGAAGCAATCACAACGAGCGGGAGATTCCTTTCGCCAAGATGCACTGCGAGCGACTGGGCATCAAGCATATCACCATTGATCTGGGATTCATGCATCAGTATTTCAAGAGCTCTCTCCTGGAAGGTGCCGATGCCATCCCTGAGGGACATTATGCCGATGACAATATGAAATCTACCGTGGTGCCTTTCCGTAATGGTATCATGCTGAGTATCGCCATCGGTATCGCTGAGAGCAACAATCTGAAGAAGGTGCTCATCGCCAATCACGGCGGCGACCACACTATCTATCCGGACTGTCGCCCTGAATTTATCAAGGCAATCGATGAGGCTGCCGAGGCTGGCACCTTCGTAGATGTTCGCGTGGTGGCTCCTTATACCAACATCACCAAGGGCGAGATTGCAGCCATCGGCAAGAAGCTGGGCATTGACTATGCCGAGACCTGGAGCTGCTACAAGGGTGGTGAGAAGCACTGCGGAAAGTGCGGTACCTGCGTGGAGCGCAAGGAAGCCCTGGCTGAGGCGGGTATCGAGGATACCACGGAGTATGAGGAATAAAGAATGCCTTATATAATAAGGTATGGATAAAAGTTAATGTGGAAATATAAAAGATAAAACATAATTCAAAATGAAGAAAATGATTTTGAGTGCAGCCTTGGTGCTGGCATCAACAGCTGCAATGGCTCAGAAGAGCAACTTTCAGGTAAAAGTGGATTTGAAGAACTTTGCTACCGATTCTGTAATCGTGTTCAAGGGCCGTGATGTGAAGATGGATACCATCTTGGTTAAGAATGGTAAGTTTACCTATTCTGATAACCTTACCAAGGTGTCAAACCGTGCTTTCTTGACACCAAAGACCTATCGTGGTTTGGAAAGAAAGATGTTCAACTTCCCTTGCGTGCCAGGCGAGAAGGCTGAGATAAAGGGTGATTTCGCTACCCGTTTCGATATTGCCGGTAGCAAGTTCTACCAGCAGTATCATGAGGTTGATTTGATGATGGAGTCTGCCGAGAAGGATTTGAAGGAGTATTCTGAATCTCTGAATGCTCGCACGAAGAATGGTGAAGACCGTGAGACCATCATGAATGAGTATGAGAAAAAAATGCCTGCTTTGCTGAAGGCTAGAACGGAGAAAATCTTTGCTTTCGTCAAGCAGAACCCTGATAACGAGGCATGTGCCACACTTTTCGAGAAGATGGATGATTACGACCAGATGAAGGAACTTCTGGGCTTACTCTCTGAGAATGTGAAGAATGGAAGAATGAAGGCCTATTATCAGTATTTTATTGATATGGCTAAGAAGCGTGCAGAGGCTGATGAGAAGGCTAAGAAGTTGCAGGCTTCCGGTATAGATGCTCCTGACTTTACATTGAACGACATCAATGGCAAGCCATTTACATTCTCTAGTCTCCGTGGCAAGTATGTTGTCATCGACTTCTGGGGCTCATGGTGTGGTTGGTGTATCAAGGGTATGCCTAAGATGAAGGAGTACTACGAGAAGTATAAGGGTAAGTTCGAAATCCTGGGTGTTGACTGCAATGATACCGAGGCTAAGTGGAAGGCTGCCGTAGAGAAGCATCAGTTGCCTTGGATTCACGTGTATAATCCAAAGGGTAGCGATCTTCTGGATAAATATGGTGTCCAGGGTTTCCCTACCAAGATAGTTGTGGGTCCTGACGGCAAGATTGTGAAGACCATCGTGGGTGAGGATCCAGCATTCTACACCTTGCTCGATGAAGTTTTGAAATAATGATAAAGGCTTCTGCGGATTCGCAGAAGCCTTTGTCATTTTAGAGTATTTGATTTTCCTTATACCTATTATATATGGTATTTTCTTTGATAGTTTCTCTTTGATTTTACCGGTGCTCCGTTGAAGGAGTCGGCACCTCTTCCGATGTGCGGACCACGGCTGCCGCCACGATAGCTCTCGTGGAAGCTGGCTCCGCCGCAGTACTCGCTCCAGCGGGCACGGATTCTATCTACATAATCTGCCGTCTCTGTACCTCGCATATAACCATATTTCACCACAGGGTCGCCATAATAGGCGGGTTGGGTAAGGCGCAGCACGTATTCTCTTACATGTCCCCAGTTCTGTGGGTTGCCACCATGTTTCCTGGTCAGTGCCATTGCATCACGGATATGGTGAAAACCACCATTATAGGCAGCCAGAGCGAAGAGCGCACGCTGTGCCGGATCGCCTACATCCGAGAAATGTCCCTGGAGTTCTGCCATGTATCTGGCTGCTGCTGCCACATTCGCCTCTGCATCGTGGATGGCACTCATCGGTAATCCCAGGTGGGCAGCGGTAGATGGCATGATCTGCATCAGTCCGCAGGCGCCAGCCCATGATTTGGCATTCGGGTCGAAGCAACTCTCCTGGTAACACTGTGCAGCCATCAGGCGCCAGTCCATACGTGCCGTTCCGCTGTATCTCATAAAGAGATGGTCGTAGCGGGAGATGACTCCCTTGGAACGGTTGAGGAAAGGAGAATAGACATGTCGGCGGATGCTTGCCGTAGAGAGCAGGAAGGACTCTTCCTTCTTTACCTCGGCTATCAGTTTTGGCTTGAACCATCCGTTCAGTGTATCGGCGAGACTCTTGTTGCCGCCAACTACCGCCCACTGCGTCTTGCCTTTATCAGGTGTTACGCCGCAGAAAAGTAGATTGATAGTCTTGCTATCTCCGGAAACCGATTTTGCAGCCGTATTGTTCTTTCCTGCCAATGACTTTTCACCTTTTAATATATGACGGGGCAGGGGAACGGCGATGATGTCGCCTTCTCCCTTTTGGAGTTTCTGAATCATCTCGGTAGTGTCCTTGCATTCCTCCACTCTCAACGACACACCAATCTGCTGGGCAAACTTCTCGCAGAGCAGGTACTGCAGACCCATTCCGTGGTTGTGGTAATCATAATAGGTGGTAGGACCATTCACTGTAAGCATGATCAGCTCGCCATTGTCCTGGATATCCGACAGCGACAAACCCCGTTGCTGAGCCTGAGCGCCAGCATCGCCATCTGCTGCGTTTTCGTCAGATTCCTCTTCGTCCGAACCGTCCATAGATTCCACTTCGCCCACGGGAGTTCCCCAGGGAGTGAGTTCCTGTTGCGGTTTCTTGTCAGCGCAACTGGCAAGCAAAAACAGCGAATATAATGTGTATAAATATATTTTTTTTCTCATTGCGACTGCAAAAGTACAAAAAAAAAGCATATAAGTGCGAAATTATTTGCATATTCTAACAATTTTATGTACTTTTGCAATGTTTTTCAAACAAAATACAGAAATATGTTACGAATAGCAGTACAAAGTAAAGGTCGTCTGTTCGACGACACAATGAATCTTTTAGCAGAGGCGGACATCAAGGTTAGCGCCTCAAAGCGCACTCTTCTGGTGCAGGCAAGTAATTTCCCTCTGGAGGTGCTCTATCTCCGCGATGACGATATTCCTCAGAGCGTAGCCTCTGGCGTTGCCGACATCGGTATCGTGGGTGAGAATGAATTTGTAGAGCGTGGTGAAAACGCACAGATTATCGACCGATTGGGTTTCAGCAAGTGCCGCTTGAGTCTTGCCATCCCTAAGAAGATTGATTATCCAGGATTGAAATGGTTTAATGGCAAGAAGATTGCTACCTCTTATCCTAACATCCTGCGCAACTTCATGAAGAAGAACAATATCAATGCTGACATTCACGTCATCACTGGTTCTGTGGAGATTAGCCCGGGTATCGGTCTGGCAGATGGTATCTTTGATATTGTCAGCTCTGGTTCTACACTGGTAAGCAACAATCTCGCCGAGGTTGAGGTAGTGATGAAGAGCGAGGCTCTGCTCATCGGCAACTGGAAAATGGATGATGAGAAGCATCAGATTCTCAACGAAATGCTGTTCCGCTTCGAGGCTGTACGCTCTGCCCAGGACAAGAAGTACGTGATGATGAATGCCCCTAAGGCAAAGGTCGAGGAGATTACCCAGGTATTGCCTGGTATCAAGAGCCCTACCATCATCCCATTGGCAGACGAGGAGTGGTGCTCTATCCACACCGTTCTCGATGAGAAGCGCTTCTGGGAAATCATTGGTAAGTTGAAGGAACTCGGTGCACAGGGCATCCTGGTGACACCAATCGAGAAGATGATATTGTAACATTGAACTGTTTGCAAAGTTCAATGTATTAATAAATTTCAAAGTATAATAAGGAATGAAGGTAATAAAGTATCCTGCAAAGGAGGAATGGAGCGAGATTGTAGAACGCCCACACCTGGATGTATCGCAGTTGAATGCGACCGTACAAGGTGTACTCGACGATGTGAAGAACCATGGCGATGAAGCCGTGAAGCGTTACGAGGAGAAGTTTGATCATGCCCATCTCGATTCTTTGGCTGTGACTGAGGCTGAAATCGAAGAGGCTGAGCAACTGGTTTCTCAAGAACTGAAAGACGCTTTGCACCTCGCCCATCATAACATTGCCGCATTCCATCAGAGCCAGAAGTTTGAGGGTAAGAAGGTGGAAACCTGTGCTGGTGTCACCTGCTGGCAGAAGAGCGTGGCGATAGAGAAGGTGGGATTGTATATCCCTGGTGGTACTGCACCTTTGTTTAGCACCGTATTGATGCTCGCCACTCCTGCCAAGATTGCCGGTTGCAAGGAGATTGTTCTCTGCACGCCTCCTAACAAGGAGGGTAAGGTAAATCCAGCTATCCTGATGGCGGCAAAAATCGCTGGCGTAAGCAAGATTTTCAAGGCTGGCGGCGTGCAGGCCATCGGTGCGATGGCATACGGAACAGAAAGTGTGCCTAAAGTATATAAGATTTTCGGTCCGGGCAACCAGTTTGTGATGGCTGCCAAGCAGCAGGTTTCTCTCCACGATGTGGCTATCGATATGCCGGCAGGACCTTCAGAGGTTTGTCTCATCGCTGATGAAACTGCCAACCCTGTCTTTGCGGCTGCCGACCTCTTGTCGCAGGCTGAGCACGGCTTCGACTCTCAGGTTTTCTTCATCACTACTTCCGAGAAGGTTTTGGAAGATGTGAAGAAGGAAGTGGAAATGCAGTTGGAACAGTTGCCACGTAAGGAGATGGCGCAGACCTCATTGGACAACTCCAAGTTCATCCTTGTGAAGGACGAAGAGGAAGCCATCGATCTCTGCAATACCTATGCCCCTGAGCATCTCATCATTGCAACTGCTGATTATGAGCAGCTTGCAGAGAAAGTGGTGAATGCGGGCAGCGTATTCCTGGGCAACTATGCATGTGAGAGTGCCGGCGACTATGCCAGTGGTACCAATCATACCCTGCCAACCCATGGCTATGCACTGGCTTACAATGGCGTGAACCTCGACAGTTACAACCGCAAGATCACCTTCCAGCATCTCACGGAAGAAGGTATTCGTAACATAGGTGATGCTGTGGTGACGATGGCGGAGAACGAGCAGTTGGAGGCACATGCCAACGCCATGAGATTGAGAGTAAAAAGTCTAAAATAAAAGTAAGGTATGAAAGATTTAAAAGACTTGTGCCGAGAAAACATCTGGAACTTGGCACCTTACAGTTGCGCACGCACGGAATTCGCTGGTAGAAATGCCCGCGTCTTCCTCGATGCCAACGAGAATCCCTATAACGACCCTTATAACCGATATCCTGACCCACTGCAGGTGGAACTGAAAAAACAGGTGAGTAAGATCAAGGGGGTAGCTGAAGACCAGATTTTCCTGGGCAATGGTTCGGATGAGGCCATCGACTTGGTTTACCGTGTATTCTGTCGCCCTGGCAAGGATAATGTGGTAGCCATCGCTCCTACATATGGTATGTATGAGGTTTGTGCTGATGTCAACGACGTGGAGTATCGCTCTGTGTTGCTCGATGAGAACTATCAGATTTCTGCAGAGAAGATCATTGATGCCTGCGATGAGAATACCAAGGTGGTATGGTTCTGCAGCCCTAACAACCCGACGGGCAATCACATCAATCGCGAGGCTATCGTAGAGGTGCTTCGCCTCTTTGATGGTATAGTCATTGTGGATGAGGCTTATAGCGATTTCTCTTCCGAGCGCACCTTCCGTGGTGTGCTGAAGCATTTCCCTAATCTCATCGTGCTCAATACGATGAGTAAGGCATGGGGTTGTGCAGCGCTTCGTCTGGGTATGGCGTTTGCCAGCAAGGAGATTATTGACATATTCAATAAGGTGAAATATCCTTATAATGTGAATCTGCTTACCCAGCAGCAGGCACTTGAGGTCTTGAAGAATCCATTGAAGGTGGATGAGTGGGTGAAGAACATCCTTCAGGAGCGTTCGAAGGTGATGGCTGCCTTCCTGGATCTGCCTATCACCGTGAAGGTTTATCCTACGGATGCCAACTTCTTCCTGGTAAAGGTTACTGATGCGCAGGCCATCTACGATTATCTGGTGGCACAGGGCATCATCGTAAGAAACCGCAATAAGGTTCAGCTTTGCGGCAACTGTCTGAGAATCACCATCGGAAACAAGACTGAGAATGCTGAATTGCTCGGGGCGTTGAGACAATATTAATAAAAAAATCGCCGTTTATCTCATATTCGAGATAAACGGCGATTTTTTATTAATTTCATATTATCTTCTCCTGCCTCTTCCTTCGTTTCTTTCCTGGTTTCCACGTCCGCTGCCACGCTCGTTCTTATCTCCGCTGTTATAGCGGTTCTTGCGATTGTGGTTGTCGGTGTCAAAATTAGGATTGAAACTCTTTTTCTTCTTGTCCTTGAAGAAGCCGGCACCTTGCTCTTTCTGATTGCGGAGCTCGGCTCTGGCTGCGGCTACTGCATCGCGGATATTAGCATTGGCGTTGTTGCTTCTGCCCTGCGGAGCATTATTTCCTCTGCCTTGCTGAGCATGACTGTTTCTTGAAAATTTACCATTCAAAGGACGGCCTTCATTGAGGTATTTCTCCTCATCATAGCAACCCACATTGCCATATCCCTTTGGTGCAAAGCGGTCTGTTGCATTTCTGCCACGGCCTCTTCCGCCATTTGGCTCTGCTGCATTTCTGCCGGCACCACGCTTGCCCTTGGCTCCTCTGCCTACGCCCGGATTATCATAGGTAGAACCAATCGCCTTGTCGTCGAAGTTGGTCCTCTTGCCCTTGAAACCTCCGCCATGATTTCCGCCGAAGCTCTTCTTGTCGTATAGCTTGTCTATGAGATCCGTTCTGCCGATACGGCGAAGCTCGCTCTCTATGGCACGGCGCTCCTCTGGCTTGTACCAGAAGAAGAACATGCGCTGGGCAAGCTTTTCCTTCTGGGTCTTGGCGCTGAATACTGCTTCCAAGGTGTATGGGTCGTATCCCGTGTACCAGGTTTCCGTAGAAATCGTCATTGGGGTAGGGGTGAAGTCCTGTACTTGTTCCAGATGGAAGTCGAGTCCCTTGGTAATTACTGCCAGTTCTGCCATATCCTCTTCATGACAGCCCGGATGCGAACTGATGAAGTATGGAATGATCTGCTGGTTGAGCCCCTCTTCCTTGTTGATCTTGTCGAAGATGCGTTTGAATTCGTAGAAGAGGTCGAACGATGGTTTGCGCATGAACTTCAATACCTCTGGACTGGTATGTTCCGGTGCTACCTTCAGTCGGCCGCTCACGTGCTTGGTGATCAGCTCGCGGGTATATTCCCTTGCCGCCTGGTTCACCTTCTCGTCCTTGCTCTTGTGTAGGAGCAGGTCGTAGCGCACACCACTACCGATGAAGCTCTTCTTGATACCCGGCAGGGCATCTACGGCATGATAGATCTCCAGCAGCTTGCTGTGGTCGGTGTTCAGGTTCGGACAAATCTGAGGGTTCACGCACGATGGGCGCTTGCACACCTCGCACGCCTTCTGGTTCTTGCCGTGCATGCCATACATGTTTGCCGAAGGACCGCCCAAATCGCTCAGATAGCCCTTGAAATCAGGCATCTCGATGATTTTCTTCACCTCTTTCAGTATGCTCTCCTTACTTCGGCAAACCACGAACTTGCCCTGGTGCGCCGAAATTGTACAGAACGAGCAACCGCCGAAGCAGCCACGATGCAGGTTCACAGAGAACTTGATCATCTCGTATGCCGGAATGGTCTTGCCCTTGTACTTAGGATGAGGCAGACGGGTGTAAGGCAGGTCGAAGGCAGCATCCAGCTCTTCGGTGGTCATCAGCGGGAATGGTGGATTCACCACCACATACTTGCCATCGGTCTCCTGAATCATGCGCTGAGCATGCATCTTGTTGGCTTCTTCCTCCAGATGGCGCACGTTTTCCGCCTGTCCCTTCTTGTTATGCAGGCACTCCTCGTGGCTATGCAGGATGATGTCATCGTCCTTGAATCCGCCAGGAATGTCCTTCTCCTTGCAGTAGAAAGCCACCTGCGGCATCTCGTGAATCTGGTCCATGGTCTTGCCTTCGGCGAATGCATTGGCAAGTTCCACGATGGAGCGTTCGCCCATACCATAGAGGATGAGGTCGGCACCCGAATCGCAGAGGATGCACTTGCGGAGTTCATCCTTCCAGTAGTCGTAGTGACTGATGCGGCGCAGTGATGCCTCGATACCGCCCAGTGCCACAGGTACGTCGGGATAGAGCTTCTTCAGTATCTGGGTATAGACGATAGACGGATAGTCGGGACGCATGTCGTGGCGGGAGTCAGGACTGAAGGCATCCTCGCTGCGCATACGGCGGTTGGCCGTGTAGCGGTTTACCATCGAGTCCATGGCTCCCGGAGATACGCCGAAGAAGAGGCGAGGGCGACCGAGCTTCTTGAAGTCACGGAAGTCGCCATGCCAGTCGGGCTGAGGCACGATGGCTACGCGATAGCCGTTAGCCTCCAGGATTCTTCCGAGGATAGCCGGTCCGAAGGATGGATGATCTACGTAGGCATCACCCGAGAAGAGGATGACGTCCAGTTCGTCCCATCCTCTGAGTTCGCACTCCTTCTTGGTTGTTGGGAGAAAATCTGTTAACTTATAATCCATTCAATATACTTTAGTCATTCACTGCATCTGGCTCAACCTCAGCTGCTTCCTGTGCATCTTTCTTGTCCTTCCAATCTACGTAGAGCAATACGAGGTTGTGGAGGCCGAGTGCCTTCATATTCTGGTTGTAGATTACGTCGAGGCAGAGGTCGAGCAGCTCCTTGTCCTTGATGTCGCTGCTCTCCAGAAGAGAACGGACGTTGAATCTTAACTTGTCGAGCACTTCCTCGTCGATGATGCCGTTGCTATCTACGAGGTTGCGGAGCAACTGATACTTGTCAATAGTCTCTAAATGCTGGTCGCTCACTTCGATAGAGCGTGTACCAGACTGGTTTGCTTGAATCTTATACATATTTTATTGATTTTAAATTTATTCTGTTAAGAACTTCAGAATACCCTGCATGATGCTGTAGCGGGTTTTCTCATCGCTGATGCACTCCAGTGGGAATCCCATGGTGAAGGTGCGGTAGCTGGTACTCCTGTAGGCAACTGCTGCACTGGTTCCCGTAAGATAACGCATGGCGCAGAAGGCTGTGCTGCCTATTGGCTTGAGTATTTCCGGATGGGTGGCTGCATAATGCTTGGCATTCAGCGAATGATAGTAGCTGAATTCCTTGCCCAGTCCGCTTACCGTTGGCGATGTGGTAACGATGCTGTCTCGCTCGGTAATGGTGGAATCTTCCGGATTGACATCCTGCACGATAAACTTGGTGCCGGTAGGTTCATAGTTTACTTTCAGGATAGCGCCCATGAATGATTTCTCCTCTTCATCCTGCATGTCGCTGCCGTTGTAGGAGCCGCTCACAAGCAGTTTTCCGCCGTTGAGGGCATAGTACTTGATGCGCTTCTGCATGGCTGGGGTGAAGGTCTTGTAGTACTGATGGGTATATCCGTCGTAGCGCTCCAGACCATTGATGAGGTCCACTGCCTGATAATCGGTCATCTTCACTCTTCCCGAAAGGATGGCTTCGCTCGAACAGCTGGCGATGCTGTACTTGTTGCCGGAAGCGATGGCCTGGGCATGCTCCACGGTATGGTTGAAGTCATTGCCAGCTATAAACTGTCCTATCATCTCGTTGCCGCTGTATCCCAGTCCGCTGGAAGATTCGATACCCATTCTATGGATGTCAAATACCTGCTGCTTGCCGCTCCAGCCCGCCGTCAGACCATAGCTTACGCCTGGGTCCTGGTCGAAGTCGAAGCCCTGGATATTGTCGTTATCTACCACCTGCGGTGAGGCAAGGCGATGGAAATTGTTCACGATCAGAATCTTGTTGGTAGCTGTAGGATTGTAGAGTGCCGAGAGGGTTTCTGATGGGAAGCTCTCGCCGCCCTGGTTTACGGCTGCTACCCGGAAGTTGTAGAGCTTGCCTGGCTCCAGCTTCACGTTGTAGATGTTGGAGCGAACTATCGTACCATTGTCGAATCCGCCTTTGCCTTCTGCCTGATAAACAATGTAGCTGGTTGGCTTGGCGGTAGGTTCCGTCTTGTCAAGCTGCGCATTCCAGGTGAGGCTGGCATAGCCCAGTTCATCCACCTCCACGCTGAAGTGGTTAGGTGCCAGAGGCTGTACTACATACGGTTCGTCATGGTTGCTGCTCACGAATCTGAGAATGGTCTTGTAGATGGAGCGGGCGATGGTAAACTTGCCCATCGGATCCTGTGCGATGCGCATGTCCGGGAAGCTCTGGTGAGAGAGCATTTCGATGATTGCCGATGGTACTTCCGGCAGTCGGGTCTCCGAATAGTTCCTATCCCAGAGATAGCGTTTTCCGAATGAACCAAAGGTGTTGGTCATATCTTCTACAAGATTATCTCTCAAAGCCTTAGCGAAATCCTTTGAAGCAAATCTTGAAATGCCGCTGTTCAGCATGCCATCGTTGAAGTCGGTGGTGCAGATAGCGAGTGTGCCCCAGGTGGATTGTCCGTCAGGGTTGTATCCTGCGTCGCTGTGCAGGGCGAGAGAAAGCTCTATCGGCACGCGCTTGCCGTCTATTGCCGGCATATATACGCTGCCGCCTCCCAGCCAGTTGGTCATCATCGAACGGGTGTTGATGTCGTCGGCATAATCGTTCTTTCCCTTTCTTCCGCCATACACGCTATAGGGTGCTCCAGCCCACTGGGCGTAGTATCTTGCTCCTTCCAGGCAGCGAGGCAGTCCGCTTACGAATCCGCCACGTTCTATGTTGCCCATACCGCCTCCGAATCGTACGGCATCGGTGGTTACGACACCTCTGCGGGAGGCGTGATTGGTGCAGACCACACGGTTGAACTCATTGCATCCCTTGTCGAATTCGAAGGTGCCGAGATATACCCATGTGCCGCCACCCATCCGCTGGTTGACGGTAAATTCTGTAGCCTGTCCCTTGTGATAGACGATGTATTTGGCATCGGGTACACTTTTGGGCAGTGTCTGGTAGCTTACATAAACGGCATATTTTCCCTCTTTCTGGAAGTTAGGCTGATAGCTTACCAGACTGTTCTTCTTTCGCCTGGTAGCCTTCGCCTGTCTCACGGTACCCATCTGGAACGGATTTTCTCCATCCTGATAGGAAGCCTGGAGGTTGGCGAATCCCAGGGAGTCGCAGTTCTTCCATTTCTTGCCATTCACGAATTCCTGGTAGGCGATGGATCGCCTGTCGTCGTTATCCACAACAATCTCCTGCTGTTGCCAGTCGCGTTCACGGGGAGTGAAGACGATGGCGCCTGCATTTTCCAGCATCGGGATGAGGTAAGGCACCACAATGGTCTGGGTAAAGAGGTCTTCCGTGGTACAGAAGAGGTTAGGACGTTGCCATTTCCATCCTCTTTCTGCATCCCAGTATCTTCCGTGCGATGCCCAAAGTGAGAGATGTCGGTTCTGCAGTCCAGCAGTCACGAAGTAGGGGCGTGAGGCGTTGAACACCCACGGATCTTCATCATATTCGATGTTTCCCCATGCATGACTGTTCCCCTCATCGAATGCCTGCAGCATGAATCCGGAAGAGATAAGCAGACTGCTTATCAGCCCATATTTTGTAAATCTCGTTTTTTTCACTTTCTTCTATGATGAGGGTGTGTCATAAGTTGCCATTATCTGGACTTATGACACATCCTCCTTTCTTTTTGCTTGTTAGTTAGGGTGTCCAGTTCTTTGTTCTTAAAAACAAGCTGGAAACATCCCTGTTAATTGTTAATATTACGCTCTGATATTTAACGTTTCATGTAACGAAATAGTTCTTTGAAAATTTGTGTATCTCGTTGATTTTTAGTATCTTTGTACATAATTACAAATACTTATAATCAATGAAAAAGTTAGATTCAAAACAGCATAAAGAGACCCCTGAGGAAGAGTTAAAGCGTCTTCGTAAAAGAGTTAAGCAACTTGAAGGCAAAGAAGTGAAGAATACAAACACTATCAAAGGTCTTCGGAAAGAACTCAAAAAAAAGACGTTCAGAAAATAACTATGACCATCGAACAAAGAGCATTACTCTCGCACCTGTTCCCGGACATAGATTCCCTCTTGTAGTAATTCAACTTTTTGTTCTTATCTCTATGCGTACTGGCTGTGGCCTTTCGAACTGTCGTGAAGATCTTGGAGGTATTCTCTGAAAAACTACTTTTGGCTCTAGCCATTCCATCAGAGCATCAAGATCTACCTGTCAAACATGAAGATGTGACAGTTTTAAACATGACGGTAGGAGCAAACTTCAAGGGTGAAGATATCGAAAACAAGATAAGCGAAGTCACTATATCTGCAGGTTCAGAACCTCAA
>NZ_JBBNGE010000001.1:0-181912 GCF_040095255.1 Segatella sinensis
GCAGCCAGGAATCGATGATGACAGATATCTTTGAACGTGTGAAGTCTCCGTTCTATCATTTTGGAATGCTGATGAGAGTCAACAAGATTCCATACGAAGATTTCAAGTCATATATTGCAGACAGAATGAAAGATGTATCAGAGCAGCCTACTCAAATTGCAGACGAGATACTGGCCTTTACAAATTGCCATCCATACTACACGCAACAGCTTTCATTCGCAGTTTGGAACAATCTGGTAGCTGGCAAAAACGAGGATATACTCCAACTCGCCATAGAAGACATCATAACAACTCATGATTTAGACTACGAACGCTTATGGCTGAATTTCAACAAGACAGACAAGTATGTAATGGTCAGCATCTGCGAGGGCAACAATCCTGCACAAGACAGGAACCAACCTACCAGCACGATGACCAGTGCCCTATTGCGTTTAAGCAAGAAAGGCTATATCATCCGAAGTGACAGATATGAAATAGAAGACCCATTCTTCAGGAAATGGATACTCAAGAATATGATAGAGTAAGATTATATACTGAGAAATCGCCAGCGAAGCTGTAGAAAGGCTTCGCTGGCGATTTTGCAAGAGAGATTTATCTATGTGTTAACAAAACAAACTCGCTCCAAATTGGACTTTGATTGGATATCAAGAAGTTTCAACTCGA
Organism: Segatella sinensis; assembly: GCF_040095255.1. Lineage (NCBI taxonomy): Bacteria > Pseudomonadati > Bacteroidota > Bacteroidia > Bacteroidales > Prevotellaceae > Segatella > Segatella sinensis. The sequence continues at coordinate 664 of NZ_JBBNGE010000001.1, forward strand.
TATTATCTTATTCTCTTTCTTCTGTTCCATATCAAACGCATTTTAGTTTCCCAATTCCAACTGATTCTTCACAAGATTATAATATGCCCCTCGCTTGGCGGTCAAAGATTCATGGTTGCCAACCTCAACCACCTTTCCCTGGTCAAGGACCACGATTTGGTCGGCATTCTTCACCGTGCTCAGGCGATGAGCAACAATCACAACCGTCTTGCCTTGGTAGAACTTATCCAGGTTCTCCACAATATTACGCTCATTGTTAGCATCGAGCGAGTTGGTCGCCTCGTCCAGGAAGATATAGTCAGGATTCTTATAAACAGCTCTCGCTATCAGGATGCGCTGCTTCTGTCCCTGGCTCAGTCCTACGCCATCACGCCCAATCTTGGTGTTGAACTTCAGCGGCAAGGCCATCACATAATCCTTGATGCAAGCTATCTCGGCAGCTCTCATCAAACGGTCTTCATCTATCTCTGCATCATCCACGGCTATGTTGCGCCCGATGCTCTCCGAGAAGATGACGCCCTCCTGCATCACCACGCCACACTGTCGGCGCCACCATTTCCTGTTGAGCTGATTGATGTCGGTATCGCCGATGGTGATTTTTCCTTCCAGCACCAGGTAGTAACCCAGCATCAATCGGATGAGTGTGGTCTTTCCGCTGCCAGATGCTCCCACTATTGCCGTCACCTTGCCTTGAGGAATAAGAATATCCACCCCGTCTATCGTCTTTCTGAGGGCATGAGGATCATACTTGAACATGATGTTGCTGATATGGATACCATCCTCAGGATGATCAAGACCAGTCAGCAAGCCCTCCTTTCCGTTCTCATCATCCATCTGGTGAATCTCATTGATTCGTTCCAGACTGATTTTCACATCCTGAACGGAATAGAAAAAGTTCATGAGTTGCTCCACCGGCGAGTTGAGCTGTCCGATGATATATTGCACGGCAAGCATCATACCCAAGGTCATGTGCCCTTGGATTACCGCCGTAGCGGCAACCACCGTCACTACGATATTCTTCACCTCATTGATAAAAATACTTCCTGCCTCCTGGGTCTGCTGTAGTTTTAGAGATTTCTGCTGCACCCTGAAAAGATTCACCTGAGTTTCCTCCCACTCCTTCCGCTTGCGCTGCTCACAATCCTGCAACTTGATTTCCTGCATAGAAGTAATGAACTCGTATGTTCTGTTGTTATTGATGGCCTGCTGCTCGAAGAGTTCATAATCGAGCACCTTTCTTCGACGCAGGAAGAGAGCCATCCATCCTCCGTACAGGATGCTGCCAAGCAAGAAGATGGCAAACACCACCTTATTATATATAAAGAGCACCACCGAAAACACCACGAAGGTAAGCATGGCAAAGGTGATGTTGAGCGTCTGCTGGGTGAGGAAGTTGTTCACACGACTATGATCGTTCATTCTCTGCATCAAGTCGCCCATCAGTTTGGTGTCGAAGAAAGACATCGGCAGTTTCAGAAGTTTGATGAAGAAGTCGCTCACCAGGGAGATATTGATCCGCATGGAGATGCGGAGCAGGAACCATCGGCGGACGAAATCTATCGCAGTTCGGCTGATGGTGAGCATCAACTGGCCTAAGAGTATGAGCCAGATGAATCCAATATCTTGGTTCTTGATACCGACATCCACGATGGATTGGGTAAGGAACGGCAACACCAGCTGCAGGGCGCTGCCCGCAAGCAGTCCCAAGATAATCCAGGAGAATGCCTTGCGGTATTTCTTGAAATATCTGAAAAGGAACTTGAAGGAACGCTTCTCCTTCTGTCTATCTTCTCCTTCCATCTGATAGGTGAAGAAGGCAGGAGTGGTCTCGAAAAACATGGCGATGCCCTTGTCCTCGTCATTAGAGCGAGTGCTTATCCAATGCGGTCTGAATTCTTCAAGATTATAAGTAGTCTTACCCTTGCCAGGGTCTGCAATATAGAACTTCTTGCCCTTCTTCACCTTATATAATACCACGAAATGGTTCTGGTTCCAATGAAGGATGCAAGGAAGCGGAGTCTCGCTCAGTTCCTCTATTGTGGCCCTTGCCGAAACCGTTTGAAATCCCAATATTCTTGCTGCCTCGTTGATACCCAGCATGGAAACACCTTCCGTTGTTGCAAAACAAATCTTCGACAGAGAGTCCAAGGAGTACTCCCTGCCGAAATATCTACATATCATCTGCAAGCAGGTGATACCGCATTGCATGCTGTCATGCTGATGTTCTATCTTTATATGTGCCATTACTAAAAATGAAAGAATATAGACATTAATATTGTTCTACCTCGCAACTGATACTCCTTGCTCGTACGGGTCAACCCAGAATAAACAGTATAACCGTAGGTGCGCTGATTGAAAAGATTAATTAGAAAGCAGCAAAGAAAAGTCTATTCTTCCGAAATACCAAGTCTCTTCATTTCTACTTCTGCTGATGTTTGATTCTCTCTTTCTTTTATCTTATGGAAACGATATGTTAACGTCAATCCTATTTTTCTAGTTTCATACTTTGTATTAAAACTAGATTTAACATTATAAATCTGCCTACAAGCACGATTTCTATCTCCATTAAAAATATCATACCCATCCAATGATAATCGCAATCTATCGTTCAAGAAAGATTTTTTGATACTCAAATTGACAGAAGAAGATGATTTTACATTTATCGACTCCATGTATCCACCCCAGACTTGTTGCCAAGACAGAGAGAGCAGAAAATGCTTAGGAAGCTTGAAATCATTATCAAAATTAAGAATTGTCGACGGATGTCCATCATGAAATGTTGTTCCATCAATCCCCGGATAATGCATAATTGACTTCTGAAAGAATCCCGTCAACGATGCTGTATAGCATTTATAGGTATTACGCCAATTCAACATCGCTGACAAAGCTTGACGATGCGACAAATTATCTTGTGACGAAACCGTTACTGCCGAGTTACCTTCCAAAGAATAAATCACCGGCAATAATGGACGATAAACATAATCATAATTTAATGTAAGAAACAAAGACTTATACATCAACTGATAAGACAATCCATGAGTGATGGCAGTCTTCAACTGGCTATTACCCTTAGATTGCTCATAACGGTTCACATACGTCACATTATCATTCATATCTGCATAATTAGCACGATCTGTTCCTATCGAATAGCTAAGATTCTGCATCAACAATCCATGACTATAGCTTAGGGTTACCGATGGCAGGAATGTATTATCACTATGCGACTCTATCACAGACGCCTTTTCATTCTTCCGACGAGAATATAGATTCTGATAACGTATTCCTGTACTCAAGGAAAAGTCCCCCAAGGGTAATTCGTAGTTGATAAATACTGCATTTTTAACTTCCTTATTCTCAAAACGACCATCGAACTTCAACCGTTCATAATCTATCTTATCTACTCCCTCACTATAGCTGAAATCATATCCCATACCCAAAGTGCCCCACTTTCCAAAATCATGGGTAGCATGGAAATTAGAAGCCAGGACATTCCATTTAGAATGTCCCATATATGAAACCTCAGAACTCGTACCTATATGATTTTCCTTTAAAGCAGAATTAGTGTTCGATACTTTAGAAATATAATCCATCACTACACTCACGTGCCAGGCATGATTCAAACTTGCATCATAATACATATTGACATGATGCGTAAGGAGGTTGTTTTTAGTTTTATTTTTATCAAAGAGATAATATGCAGGTCCAGCATTTGGCACTACACTAAACGTATCCTGAGTCTCAACCTTTCCATCCGTGTACATTCCACTATAAAGCATCCCTAGTTCTGATTTATCAGACAGATGATAAGTCATACCAGCAGAATAAGTATGACTACCAGAATGCGTTAAGCTTTCAATATGTTGCATTTTATTCCAAATGGTATCAGCCAATACCTGTTTATTATAATCAGAACTTTCGGAAGCATTATTTCTCCTATAGTAATACTTACCATACAAATCTATTTTTCCTGAATTGTATGTTGAAGAGAAACCTGTTTTATGAGCCAAATGCTTTGCCTGAGTGACATTTCCGATGACATTAAATGCCACACCATCTCCTAAAATTTTAGTTTTTATATCAACCACAGGTGAACCCGATGTGTCATAATCCGCCCCAGGCATAGCAACGATTTTTAAAGATTTGATTTGATCAACCGGTAAGTTATCGATAAGACTTTGATCTCTCACCTTACGTCCATTTAAATAATAGACCGGGGCTCCCTTACCCAACACATTGAACGAATTTCCTACATGTAAGACACCAGGAACCTTACCAATCAGTTCATATATATCATTCTGATGGTTAAGAATAGAATCATGCTCTACGTCTACGAGTAAATTATGACCAGACAACTTTATGTTTTTGCGATGAGCTATCACCTCTACATCAGATAGAGAGATTGCTGTAGAATCCGAGATACCAGTCATGTTTTTGGCAACAACGTTACTATCAGAATCAAGGATAGCAATGTTTGCAGGAACATCACCTTTGTTAGCTCCCATATCCCTTTCTATTATATTTCTAGCACTAGCAATTTGACATAAAATTACCATAAAGAAAGAGAGAGCAACTAGAATTTTATTAATTTTCATACTTATTTTTAACATTAAAAATTTCACAAAATGTTATATATAAAACTTTTTCAGTATAAGATACAGAAGGACACCTGAATAAAAGTAAAAAGCACTATATAGCCCCTATTTCTAGAAGTTTTCTATGTAGTTACGAAGCGAAAAATGCTCATTTTTTATGCCTACCTTATCCTTATACAAGAACAACTTTTGCTTGATAGCTTTCTCGCTCACACAATAGATAGATGCTAAAGTCTTTTGCGATAATTTTAAACGCAACAACATCATTAATCGCACATCTGCATTGGACAAATTAGGATGCTCTTTCTTTAGCCTCGACACAAACAAATCCTCTACACTATTTAAGAAGACTTCTAACTCTGTCCAATCATTATCAGAAAGCACAATATGCTTGCCCTCATTGGGAACACTCGAATTTAATTTTTCCACAACCTCTATCTTCTTTAGCAAATAGGTACGCATTACAGACAATTGCACATCCCTATGAGAGAGCTCTTCTTGGTGTAATTTCTCCATCATTTGCTGCTTTTGGCTGAATATTTCCTGTTCATGAGCTATGCGAGCTAATGACAGTTTTCGATACGACCAATAAGCATACAAAACAAAAGAAATAACAATCAAGCCCAAAAGTAAAAACAATCCAAATACCCATCGCTGTATTTCCGTCTTTCCTTGCATTTTTGCCCTTTCACTTTCTTTCTTCAAAAAAGAAGTATAATAGGAATTCTTGGCTTTGGATGCTGTCCGGTACATTTCTTGCAAACAAGAACATGCTGAATCACTGAAAGTTTTAGCCGTTTTATAATCCTGGGCTTTTACAGCTGCTTGACTTTGCATATAAAATACCGAATAATGATCTTCAGCAGTTTTAGGAGTTGCTTGATCCAATATTGCAAAAGCTTGCTTTATGGAATCTACTGTAATATAAGCAGAAGCTAACATTAACTGACAGGAAAATCTATCATTACCATTCAAGTCGTAAGCTTGCCGAGCATAAAACAGGCAACTATCCTTTTCTCCCATTTCCTCAAATGTACTCGCTAGATTTTGTCTTACATAAGACAATAAGTTATTATCGCCTACAGACGCTGCCATCCTATATGCCTTCTTTTCTTCTTCCAAAGCCTGGTTCAAACTATCAACGTAAAAGAAGTTTTCTCCTAACTTCAAACGGGCTACCACCTTATTATATATAGTTACATTTGGCATCGAATCATACATCTTCACCAAAGCCTTTGCATATTTCAATGCTGTATCAGGTGCCAATTGTTCTTCTACTTCTATCAGCTTATCCAATGCCAAGCATTTTAAATTCATATTATGAAGGCTGTCAGATATGGAATAGGACTTTTCTAAACAAGCCTTTGCCTGCTCCATACTATCATTCAGCAGAAAGTATTTTCCCATATAATACAAGGTTGTAGCATAAAGCGAATCGTCCTGATGTTCTCCATACCAATCATACGCTATGTGGATCAAGGAATCATTATCCACATCCAAGCCCGACTTATCCTGCGCCATGTAATAAGTGAGAGCATACTTCGCCATATCTTCATCAGAGAGTTTACCTTGATTGATACGGTTCAAAAAGGCCAAGGCACTATCTGGCTTAGACTCTGCCAACGTATAAGCTAAGTCCAACTCTCTCTTATGACTTTGATAACATGATACCAATACCGAAAGCATCACAAAAAACAATATCGTAAACGAAATACTTCTTCTCATATTTTTAGTATAATTACATTCTGGGCGCAAAAATACAAAATATTTTTCAATAATAGAACTAAATAGGGTCTAAAATACAAAGTCTGCAGAAAAGCACAATACAACTGATTATCAGGTATATATATTATATTTATAACAAAAGGGGGTCTAAATAATAGTCGTATTTTCGCATTACCAACCGTTCTGCATCAGATAACAGAATCTCACGCTTTGGTTGCCAGAATGCATTATGTTAACGAAACCAACTCATTGTTTTATGGCTCCTAAGTCTATGAGTTCCGAGAAGGAAAACATAGAGTTAAAAAGCAAAGAAAAAAATAACACGGACAAATTGTCCGACAGCTTATAAGTTACTAACATTTAAGTCTTTACAAGCACCCGGACAAAAGAGCCGGACAAATTCAATTTGTCCGTGTTTCTAATTTAACTTAATTATTTTAACTTTTTGGTCAAAAACCACCTGTTTTCAGCCTTTCTGCCTGAAAGCAGAAGGCGTTACCCCTCTCATCTTCTTGAAGAACTTGGTGAGATGAGCCTGGGATGAGAAGCCGAAGGTGTTGGCTATCTCCTGCACCGTATGCGTGGTGGTAGAAAGCTCGCGCTCTATCTCCTTCACGATGTATTCATCGATGATCGCCTTCGGCGTCTTGCCGGAGATGCGGCGGGTAACCTGCGCCAGATAGCGGCCACTCACATTCAGCTGGTCGGCATAGAAATGCACATCGCTATAGGTGCGGCAGAAGTTATTCACCTGCGAGATAAACTGGTTGTAAAGCTCGGAACTCCTGCCCTGCAGATTGCTCTCCCTAGCCAGTTCTATATTGATGAAATCCTGCGCCATCGCCAACGCCTCCTCCATCTTCTTACCCTGATTCAGATAGATGGCAAGGGCAGAAGAGAAGCGGTTGATGAGACCATGCGAATTGGCATTATCGAGCCGGTAAATCCTGAGCCCCTGCTTTTCGGCAAGCTCCAGGAGTCGGGAGTTCTGAAGAATGATGTCACTCTCCTTCTTTCTCGCCACGACTACCGAACAGAGCGGCAGCAGACGGTATTTGATCTGGCTCACCACATCCTCCGTCATCAGCGCATCGCCCTGACTCGACCAGATGGAAGGGGCGTAGATGATATGGTCGGGACGATACTTGGTCAAGGCATCAATGAGCACATTCAGCGTCTCTACCTTGCGTATCATTCCCACCTTCACGATGTTGGGCTGCATATCGTTCATGATTGCCTCTATCTGTCCGGAAACAATCTCGGCAGGAATATCGAAGAACTCCTGGATACCCAGGGTATTCTGCACGGTGATGCTGGTTATCGCCGAAACGGCATAACCTCCCAATTCGAATATCGTCTTGATATCCGCCTGCACACCAGAGCCACCGGTGCTGTCGGAACCTGTAATCGTTAATATTGGCAACATATCGTTTGAACTTTGAACTTTAATCCTTATACTTTTTAACTGCGCATAAACTCAGTAGGAGTCATTCCAAATGCCTTGGAAAAACACTTGGAGAAATAGCTGCTGTTAGAGAAGCCTACTGTGTACATTACCTCTGACACGCTGAACTTGCCTGCCTTCAATAATTTTGCCGCCTTCTGCATTCTCATATCACGGATATACTCCACCGGAGTCTGACCCGTAAGTGCCTTCAGCTTGCGGTAAAGCTGCTTGTTTCCCATACCCATCTTCTCCTGAAGCATCGACACGTTAAAGTCGGAATCCACCATATTCTCCTCTATCATCTCCCGAATCTGGTTGAGCAGTTTCTTATCCATCTCATCCATCTCAACTTCCGGAGCCTGAGGAGCATGGAGATCTACAATCATTGCCGACTCTGATTCGTCGTCGGAAGCATTCACATCAAGATGAGAAACTACCAGATTATTCACTTCCTCGAACGAACGGTGAGCGGCAGCATTCTTCAGATCATCGGCAAGGTTGGCATAGAACTGCATACGCGCCTGCACCTGCTCCAGGATTTCCTCCTTCTGCTTTTTCGCCTCCTTCAACTGCTTTCTTACGAAATGAGCATTGATGACCCAGGCTATACCCACAATCAGGAGGGTAAGATAGAACAGCTTGCACCAGATGGAAAGATACCATGGCGGAAGAACGGAGATCTCGAGCTGATAAACTTCATCTCCGATATTTCCCTCGCCATCCACCACATGCACGGTGAGATGATAATCGCCATACGACAATCCATTGTAAGTGATGTCAAGATTGCCCTTGTCCAGATAATGCCACTCGTGGTCGCTACCCTCCAGACGGTAGGCATAGACGGCGGTAGGATGATCGGCAAAAGGCAAATCAGACAGCTGGAGCGTGAAGTTGTTCTCATCATGCTTCAGTACCAGCGTCTTCAGTCCCACGGGCGAAACACCCGGTGTTCCCTCAATGTTCTCATCGAGCAGGGCATCCTGGGTCTGTCTGCCATTCACCACGATACCCGCCAGGAGCAGCTGCGCCTTGTCGTCCTTCGGCATGGTAAGGTCGGCACGGATGGAAATGAAGCCATCGTTGCCACCCATCACCACTTCGTGGTTCAGCTTGGAATAATAGATATTGTTCGGATTCTCCATCGGAATGAAGAACCGGAAACTGTTGTTTCCCTGGTCCAGCACGCTGCAGATATTGCCTGCCACCACCCAGACCTTGTCTTCTACGTCACACATAGAAACCACCTTCGCACCTATCTTCCATTCCTTGCTTTCCACCTCCTTGCCCTTCATCGGCAAGTTCACCATATAGCACTTCACGCTGGAATTATATCCTACCCACACATTGCCGTTGTCAGACTTCATCAGATAATTGATGGCATCATTGCCTGGGATATGGGAGATGCGAAGGGTACGGGTATCGATACGGTCGAGATGATTATAAGAGGATGCCCAGACCATTCCCTTTCCATCGAGTACCAGCTGACCGATGTGCAGGCCCGAGAGGGCGTTCTTGCCCTTGTCTGAGAAATGATAGTCTGCCACACAGGTGGCTGTAGCTGCAGATGAGAGTGAGATGGCTGCCAGAAGGCGCTGCTTGTCCAGCACGAAGACGCCACCCTGATAAGATGCCATCCACATCCTGCCCTTCTGATCCTGAAGAATATCATAAGCCCAGGCAGTAGAATACTTGCCGGTCTTGTCATAGACGATAAAGTTGAGCAACTTTCCCGTACTCTTCTGATAGAGGTTGATGCCATGGTCTGTACAGATCCATACATCCCCCTCCTTGTCTTCATAAATCTTGCGCACACGGTTGTGAGCAAGAGGAGCCGAAGGGTTGTTCTGCTTATACCATACCACATTCTGATATTCAGAAGCTGCACCCTGCACGCGCACTCCCTCTGCATAGTGAATCAAGCCGTTGGTTCCGCCCATCCACCAGTCGCCGCTGCGGGTCTGAAGGATAGCATGCAGACAGTTGCCCTCGCCCGAGAAGGTAATCTTATCGAGCGAAGTGAAGCGATAGTAGGTATGGGTAGATAAACGGGAAAGTCCGTGATCGGTACCGATCCACACATTCTGCCACTTATCCACATAGCAGGACCATACGATATTGTTGGGGATGGTTGCCTCATTGCGCGAGTCGTGAACGAAATGCTCCAGACTGTTGTTCATCGCCATGCGATAAAGTCCATTATCTGTACCGATATAGAGATTGCCATCCTGGTCTTCGTCCAGACACTTCACGGAGTTTCCATCCAGCGCCGCAATCTTGGAAAAGTTCTGCAAAGCCTGGTCGGCGCAGTACAAAGCTCCCTCGGTACCTATCCAGTAACAGTGGCGCTTGGCATCGTAAGCCAGGGCATTCACCAGCGGCTGTGCTCCGGGAGTCAGGAGAATCTGGCGCTGGTTGAGACGGAGTCCGGCGAGAGAACCCACCAGAAGTCCCTTCTGCGTATGCAGGATAGCATACACATCGTTGCCAAAGGCATCTTTCCTGCCCTTCATATCAAGCACTCGCAACTCCCTTGCCATCTTTTTCCTGCCCTTACCTCCATCAGATTCCATCGCTGGCGCAGAAGCATAGATTCCCTTCTGCGTATCAAACTTCAGCATTCCACTGCCCGTAGCCAGATAGAGCATGCTACCCTCGAAGCCGAGCGCATTGATGCGGATATGACTAAAAGAATGGGGAGCAAAATGACAATAGTCGTGGTAGCCATCATAACTGTAGAGACCATTGTCGGTACCCAGCCAGACTACTCCTGATGTATCTTGGGTAATGGCATAGACAGCCTGAGCACCATCCAGGGTGGTGTTGACGAAACGTTGCGCATGGAGCGCTATGGATATAAAAAGCATAGCTATCGCCATGCTTACTCTAGATAAAGCGGTTAGTGATTTGTTCATAGCTGCAAAAATACACATTATTCACGACAATGCCAAATATTATTAGAGAAAAATAACAATAGAATAAGGAGAAGTTGTTGAAAGGACAGAAAGAAGATGTTGAAAGGATAGGGAGAATTTGTTGCTACCATTAGAAGAAATCTCCGTTCAATACTGCTGAACGTATGTTCAACAGTGTTGAACACACATTCAACACTGCTGAACACACATTCAACGTCGCTGAACGAAGAATTCCCCTAGGGGTAAGAACTTCTACTCCTAGGGGAATCTATATTTATCATTAATAAGTCTGTTTTATATTGCCTGCAGCGTAAGCGACTTTTCCATATTGCGCTTGCCATCCTTTACGGTGAGGATGATGTCGCCCTTCTGTGCCTTGCTCTGAACAACAATAACGAGTTTGCCAGAGAAGAGTCGCATGTGTGGCTGAGTGAAGGAATCGAGCGAAGTAGCATCACCATTGCATACTGCCTTGAAGGTTCCGGCACCCTTTACCTCGAAGGTAAGTTCATCATCGGCGAGCGGGCACTCATTGCCGTCCTTGTCCAGGAGGCTCACGGTGATGAAGGCAAGGTCGTTGCCATCGGCATTCAGCAGCACGTTGTGCTCATCGGTGCAGCCTTCTACCATACAGGCGATAGGCTCATGGTCTGGAGTCTCCACGCTAAACTTCATCTGTGCAGGTTCTCCGGCTGTACGCTTCACGTCCTCGCCTACCTTGTCGCCATACTGATTGTAGGTAACCACGCGAATCTCGCCTGGTTCATACTTCACATTGTTCCAGCGGAGGCGATAACGGTCGAGGCGGCTTGACTTGTCCTTGCGAACTCTACCCTGGCTCTTGCCGTTTACGAAAAGCTCGCCTTCTACACCATCGGTGTAGCAATATACAGGGGTAACCTGTCCTTCCCTGCCCTTCCAGTTCCAGTGAGGAAGAAGATGGGTGGTATGCTGATGCTCGTTCCAGCGGGCACGATACATATAATACCGATCCTTTGGAAGTCCGGCAAGGTCGCAGATTCCGAAGTAGCTGCTGCGGCTTGGCCAGTAGGTATCGTATGGGGTCGGCTCGCCCAGATAGTCATAGCCCGTCCACACGAACTCTCCGATTACCCAACTGTAGTCATCCTGCATCTTCCAGTCATCATCCGGAAGATTACTCCAGGAACAATACTCCGTGTCATAGCTAGAGCACTGACCATCGGCGTATGGATTGTTGTCGCTGGCACGCACCTGAACCGGGAACTTATACACGCCACGGGAGCTGACGGTAGATGCAGTCTCTGAACCCAGGAGGAATCCCTGAGGCAACTGCTCGATATTCTTATAATATTTATGTACGCGATAGTTGAAGCCTGGCACGTCCATCACCTGGGCAAAACCACTCTTCAGGGCATCCTCAGCCTTGTCCATACCCTGGGTAACAGGGCGGGATGGGTCATACTGATGACAGATATCCTGCAGATGCTTGGCTATCTCCACACCCTCCTTGCTCCACTGCTCAGGAATCTCGTTACCGATACTCCACATAATGATGCTAGGATGGTTGCGATGGTGCTTCACCAGATTGGTCATATCCTTGTCGCTCCACTCCTTGAAGAACTTGGCATAGCCATTCTTGCACTTAGGATAAATCCACATATCGAAGCTCTCTGCCATCACCATCATACCGAGAGAGTCGCAGATTTCCATCTGCATGGTAGAAGGCATGTTGTGTGCGGTACGGATGGCATCGCAGCCCATCTCCTTCATCGTCTTGATCTGGCGGATGAGTGCAGCCTTGTTCTCTGCAGCTCCCAACGGACCGAGGTCGTGGTGCAGGCAGACACCCTTGATCTTGCGGGTAATGCCATTGAGCTGGAAACCATTATTCTTGGATACCGAGATGGTACGGATACCGGTCTTCAGCGTCTGGACATCAGCCACCTTCTTTCCTTCATATCGGGTTAACTTCACCTGATAGAGATAAGGAGATTCCGGAGACCAGAGCTGAGGGTTTGCTACCTTCAGGGTAGTCTTGATGGCTGGGGTGGCACCAGAGATAGTCTGCTCGGCAACCTTTGTACCAGCCTCATCGAGCAAGGCGATGACCGTTTTGCCCGACTTACCGATTTTTCCTTCCAAGAGAGCGTTCACTTCTACTTCAGCTTCCTGCTTATCAGCTTTCAGGGTTCGCACGAAGGTATCCCAGGTAGAGAAGTTCTCGTTACCGTAAAGTTCCACGGAAACCGGACGGTAAAGACCGCCGCCTGGATACCATCGGCTGCTTTCCTCTACATTGTTGAGATGAACCTCTACGAGATTCTTCTTGCCGCCAAACTGCACGTAAGGTGTGATGTCGATGCGGAAGGCATTGTAGCCGTAAGCCCATCTGCCAGCCTCCTTGCCATTCACCTTAACGACAGGCTGACTCATCGCACCATCAAAAACGAGGACGGCACGCTTGTAGCCCTTCGGCAACTGAAGATTCATCTTATACATGCCCTCTCCAATCCAAGGGAGAGCTCCAGAGCGTCCCGACTTCTCGGTCTTCTCCTTTTCGCCATTCTGCTCGATAGCCACCATCTGCAGATCCCATTTCTTATCGAAAGGACCCGAGATAGCCCAGTCGTGAGGCACGGCTACCTGAGACCACGATTTGCCATCGCGGGAGAAATCCCACGATGGCAAATTTATTATTTTTCGGCTCTGCGCCTGGCACATGGTAGAAAGAGCCAGAGCGAGAGACATGAAAGTAATGCTTCTCTTGATCATATCTTTTTCTTCTAAGTTAGTTTTGTATTCCATTTTAAAATTCGCTTTCTATCGCTCCCAAAGGAAGCGAAGAAAGCTAATTTACCCAATTACTTGAAAGCATCGAGTGCTGCGGTTGGCTTGCCACTGTTGTCGAAGGCACCCTTGTCGTAGCCGTTCCAGCCGCTGTTACACTCAGGTTCCCAGTAGAACACGCCCTCGCAGGTAGAGATTGCCTTGCAGCCATCCACCATCTTCTTGAGAAATGGAGCGGCATTCTCAGAATTCCATACCATACCGATCTCTGAGATGATGACATCGCAGTTGTATTTGCCGGAAAGGGTCTTGATGTTGCTGAGGCAGTCATCAGAAACCTGCTCCCAGGTCTGGTCAGTAATCCAATCTGGATAGAGCGACATACCGATGACATCCCACTTGGCTCCATTCTGCTTCAAACCATCAAACATCCAGGTATATTGACCGAGGTTGTTTCCCTTATCGAGATGCACTATCACCTTAGCCTCCGGATAAATCGCCTTGACTGCATCATAACCGGCATTGATGTAAGCGGCAAAATTCGCCATGTTCTTAGAGGCACGGCCTGTCACCTTCAGGGCAGCATCGCCATCCTCATCATTCCAGAGCATTCCATCGGTGGTCTCGTTACCTACCTGTACCCACTCTACGTTGACGTCTCTTTCCTTCAAGGCATTCAAAACATCCTTGGTATGATCGGCAACCGCCTGCTTCATCTGATCGAAGTCATAGTTCTTCCAGGCAGCAGGAACACCCTGCTTTCCTGGGTCAGCCCAGGTATCAGAGTAGTGGAAGTCAATCATCAGTCGCATACCGAGCTGCTGAGCTCTCCATGCCTTTGCCACCACATCATTCTTTCCGTTCCATCCATCCTCAGGGTTTACCCATACACGAAGACGGATGGAGTTCATGCCGAGGTCGCGGAGAAGCGCCATACACTCAGTAGCCTTACCATTAGCATTATAGAACTTCTTTCCGTTCTGCTCCATCTCTGTAATCCAACTTACATCGGCTCCCTTGGCGAAGCCACTCATATCGTATGTCTTCTCCTTTTCGGGAGTGGTATTATCATCATTGCTGCAACTCGTGCCCGTAATAGAAAACAAGAGCGCTGTAGCCAGCAATATGGCTTTTCCTAAAATATTCTTCATTGTTCTTTTGGTTTATAGCTATCTTTGCTTTATCTAAAGAACGTATTTACGCATCAAATATTGCAAAGATAGCTGATTTTTATTCATACTTCCATGTCATGGTGTTGAGGTCGGCTGTAACCGTAAACTCTGTTTCTCCATTCTCATCGCCAAACCAAATATCCCAGGCACCATCGCCTGAAGTTAACTTGAACTGCTCACCATCAGCACCATACCAGGTCTGCTTGTCGTCCTTGTTCTCGCCAACGAAGATGAAGCGGAAGTTCTCCCAGGAAGTTGGCTTGTACTTGCAGGTATAAACACCATCGCTCACCTTGTTCATCACGGCAAGGAGGATGTTACCATCCTTGCTGAACATGCAGAGAGTATTGCTAGCCTCTGGCTCTGGAGCTGTCTGGTTGCCAGACTCGATAGAGTAAGTCAGGTCGCTGTTCTCGCCCACCTTTACGGTGATGGTATAAGTACCCGCCTTGGCGATATTCACGCTGCCAGCAGTTGCGGCATCAGTCATCTTGCCATCAGCAAGAGTGTAGTTCATTGTCTTGACTACGGCTGCAGCATCATCCGTTGCGGTTGCCTTGCTGTACTCTGCACCAGTAGCAACAATACTGACAGGTGTATTATCTGCTGTGGTTGTAATCACCTTGGTCCAGGCATAGTTAGGAGCATCATAGGTCATGTCCTCACCATTCAGCTGCATCGCCTTGATGTAGGTTGGCTTGAATTCCTTAGCCTTTGTATCTACCACTGTATAATAAATACCAGTCTGACCTGGGAACCAGAAGTTCCATGCCGACTCAGTATTATCCATTTCATATACATGGCCATCCTGTCCTACGTTACCCCAAATGGTTCCATCATTCTCCTTACCCCAGAAGTTGAGCCAGGAAGAAGCATTCATATATCCTGCATAGATACCATCCTCGTTTGGAGAATAGAGATAGGTCAGCACCTTGTCCTTATTCGCATTCCAGATGGTCATCTTGTCCATGTGTATAATATAAGGTGTAACGTTCACCTGGCACACATTGCTGTAAGCAGCATCGAGATTGTTGCCCATCTGACTCTTGATGCGGAAATAGAGAGGCGCACTCTGACCCGGAGTCGTTCCCAGATCCTTGGCAAGGGTGTTGAGATCAGCACCGGTGAAAGCCTTGGAGAGATCGGTTACAGAATACTCCTTTACCGTAGCAAAGCTCTCTGAAGGTGATGCCTGCAGATAGGTTTTCAACACACCGTTGCCCGCAGGCTTGGTCTCGTCGCTCGAAAGCAAGGTAGGATTCTTCCAAGCCATCGAGAGCACGATGTCCTTCGTATTGTCAACAGACAGGACCACATCGCTGGCCGATGCCATCAGATCGGATGACTTGAAGCCATCCAGATATATCTTGTCGCCACTCTCGTCGCAACTCACCAGGGCGGTGAGTGCGCAGAGAAGCATCATCAGGTTTCTAAATATCTTTTTCATTCTTTTATCCTATTAATAGTTGTCGTTATGAAGATTTGGATTGGCGGTAAGCTCGGTGTTAGGGATTGGATAGATGTTGTACTTGCTGTCAACAGCCTGTCCATCGTGGGTGCCACCCTTCCACTGCCAGATATACTTGCTGGTAGTGAACTCGCCGAAGCGAATCAGGTCGGTGCGGCGATAGCCCTCATGATAAAGTTCACGGGCACGCTCATCGAGAATGAACTGAAGGAACTCATCATCGTTGGCAAAATTGTTAGCCCATACATCGGTATTACCTGCACGCTCGCGGAGGAGGTTGATCCAATAGATGGCTCCCTGCTTGCGGGAAGCGATGACCTCAGGATCAGCGGCATCAGTCTTTCCTTCTGGCCATGGATCCCAACTAGCACCCTGGGTACGAGCCACACACTCGGCATACATCAGATAGACATCAGCCAAGCGGAAGAGAGGGTAATCGGTTTCTACACCTGCATCGGCAGTATTGGATGCGGTAGTACCATCATCCTTCAGGTTACTCCATTTCTCTGAGAGATAACCGGTGGTTTCATCGGTCATGCTGGTTACATCCTTGCTCTGACCATTGGTGAAGAACTTGCAGCGCTTGTCGCCACCTCCATCAATATCGGTCTGGGTAAACTTATCCACGAACTCCGGACGGAGACGGAACTCACTCCAGCCATTGGTAACACCGAAGTCGGCAACATTCTGGTTAGCATTCGACATACTCAACTGTCCACACACCAAGTAAGTGGAAGAACCCCAGCTTACGGTATGCTCTGCACTTACCGGCAAGGCGAAGATAATTTCGTTGGTACGCTTGTCGTTATCAGCATTGAAGAGCTTGCTGTAATCAGACTCCAGAGAGTAGCCCATATTCATCACCTTCTCACAAGCCTCCTTGCACTCGGCATACTTGGCAACGCCGATATAAACCTCGCTGTTCAGATAAAGCTTGGCAAGCAGGGTGTAGGCTGCGCCCTGAGAAGCCTGACCATAAGGACAGGTAGAGGCAGGAAGCATATCGCCTACGCATTCCTTCAACTCGCTCTCGATGTAATCGAAAGTCTGCTGTGGGGTATAACGTGGAGGGATGAAACTGCCCACAGGATCATTCTCTGTTACCATCGGAATGTTGCGATAGAGATCAAGAGCATGGAAGTAGAACAAGGCGCGCATGAAGCGGACTTCTGCCTTATACTCCTTCATCTTCACCTCGTCCTCGCCCGAGAAGCTGGCGCTATTGGCATTGCGGAGGAACTCGTTGCAGAGGGCGATGTTGTAATAGATGCGATAGTACATATCTGATACCCAAGCATCGTTGGCATCCCAGGAAAGATAGGTCAAGCCTGTGGTCTGCTCACCTGTCAGCCAGGTAGAGGCAAGCTCATCGGTACCGCACTCCTGGAGGTTGAAGAACATACGCATGTAGTCGAAGCCACTGCCGCCGTTCAATACGGAAGACATATCCTTGTTGTCGCCGCCCTTACCCTGACCGCTGGTCACCATGGCAGCATAAATCTTACCCAGCACAGCCTCATAATTGGCAAGCGAGGTATAAACATCCTTAGAGGTGGTCTCCGTCTGAGGATATTGGTCGAGGTCGGATACACAGCTGGTAGCGCTGGTCAACACTGCTGTTCCCAACATCATACTATATAATATATTCTTAAGTTTCATTGTTATCAATTTTGATTGTTAGAACTGAAGTCCGAGGCTTACTGAGTAAGTGCGAGGACGTGGATAGAACGAGTTGTCCATTCCGTTTGGCACCTCAGGATCTGTGCCTGAGTAACCGGTAATGGTGAATACATTCTGTACCATCGCAGATACGGTGAGTGAAGCCCACTTGTTGATTTTACCTACATTGTAGCTCAAGCTCAGGTTGTCGAGCTTCAGGAACGAAGCATTCTCTACATAGTAATCTGAAAGATACTGACGGGTTTTGAAACCGGTCTTCAGGAAGCTGGCGTTGAGATTATTGAGCTGTGAGTTGTTGTAGCTCACGGTCTCCCATGCACCTGTGCTCATACCCATGCCATTATATACGTAGTTGTCGATGTTGGCACGGAAACTCATACCGAGAGTCAGCTGCTTGTATCTCAAGGATGTGCTCAAGCCCATGATGTACTTAGGGGCTGGAGAATGATAGCGGTAGAGATCGGCATCATTGATTTCGCCATCACCATTCAAGTCTGCGTAAGCGCCCTCGATCGGCTTGCCCGTCTCTGAATCATAGAGCTGATGATATACATAGAACATATATGGCTCATATCCCTCGGAGAGTACCTGGAACTGGTAAGCATCGATAGATGGACCTACCTTCACATTGGTCTGACTTCCACCCTGGGTAAGAGAAAGGTTCTTCACCTTCATGTTCTGCCAGGTGAAGTTGTAGCTCAGGTTCCACTCCCAGTCCTTGGTCTGGATAGGAGTTGCATTCAGGGAAACCTCGATACCCTTGCTATCTACATTACCTACATTGGTAAGGATAGTCTTTGAGAAGTTGGTACCTGCCGCTGTAGGAACAGAAGCCAGCAGATCCTTGGTCTTGCGGGTATAGAAATCGATGGCACCACCGATACGACCATTCAGGAATCCAAAGTCGAGACCGAAGTTCCAGGAGGTAGTTGTCTCCCACTTCAGATCTGAAACGTATGCCTCAGGACGATAAGTTGTAATATACTGTCCGTTGATGAGTGCCTCGGCACCTGTTACACTGGATGTATAGACCGGAAGATAGTTGTAGTTGCCGATACCTTCCTGCTGACCAGTTACACCATAGCTGGCACGGAGTTTCAAGTTAGAAAGTACCTTCTGGTTCTTCAACCAAGGCTCTTCTGTCAAAGTCCAGCCCAAAGCAACAGATGGGAAAGTACCCCAACGGGTATCCTTAGAGAAACGGGAAGATGCGTCTCGTCGAACGGTAGCCGTCAGGAGATACTTTCCATCGAAGGAATAATTGACACGACCGTAGTATGACAACATCACGTGACGGTAATCAGAAGCCTTCACGGTAGAAAGGGTTGTACCTGCTGCACTCTTGGTATAATAAAGAGGTGTAGTGCTCTTCCAGAACTGATAGTCGTAACCGGCAGTAAGATCCACATTACTCTTGATATTCTCGAAATACTTCGCATAGTTGGCATAGAGGGTAAGCAGGCGGTTCTCGTTCTTCTGAGGACCATACTTGTAATCGCTACCGCTCAAAGACTCATCCTTGTTGAATGACTGTGCTGCATAGCCAGGAACATAAATGGTACCATCACCCTTGGCATAATCTGCACCAATGGTAGCATGGAGCTTGAGGTCTGGCAGGAAATGAACCTTGTAATCCACATCCATCGAACCGATGAAACGGCTCACCTTACTCTTTGAATCATAAAGATCCACCAGACCACGTGGGTTTCTTACACCCGCATTTACTGGATAGCCATCAGCATCGAGAGCCTCGTTATAGCCACCATAGCTGTTATTACCTGAATATACAGGAATGGTTGGGTTGAATGTGGCAGCTGCCCATACAGCGCCACCATTATTGAAAGAGTTGTTATTGAGTGTACCCTTGGCGTTGATGGTCAACTTCAGGTGATCCTGGAAGAAGCTAGGAGTCAACACCACGTTACCTGTCCAGCGCTCAACATTGTCCTTGCGCACCAGACCACTCTGGTTGTAATATCCGGCAGAAACACGGAAAGGCCAATACTTGCCGATGCTTCCACTCAAGCTGAGGTTGTTATCAGTACCGAAAGCGGTGCGATAAACCTCATCGTTCCAATCGGTATTGGCATTGCCGAGCAATGACTTTTGGTTATCGGTACCAAACTGATTGATTACATTCACGAAATCATCATGGCTCAGCATATCCACCATCTGCGCACGGGTCTGCATACTGTTGGTGGTATTGAAGTTTACCTTCAAACCGCCCTGCTGTCCCTTCTTGGTAGTGATGATGATGACACCATTGGATGCACGGGAACCATAGATGGCTGTAGAAGAAGCATCCTTCAACACAGTCATACTCTCGATATCAGATGGGTTGATCATACTGAGGAAGTTGCTGCTGTTACCAGAGATACCACCCTGCTCCAATGGCACACCATCGAGCACGATAAGCGGGTCGTTGCTGGCATTCAGAGAAGCACCACCACGCACACGGATGGTACTACCTGCTGAGGCAGAACCACTGTTGGACATGATCTGCACACCCGAAACCTTACCATTGATCAACTGTTCAGGAGAAGAAACGAGACCCTTGTTGAAGTCCTTAGCCTTCACCGTAGCCACGGAACCCGTCAGGTCGCTCTTGCGCGCCGTACCATAACCGATGACCACGACATCGGCAAGCGCCTTGCTATCCGATTCGAGATTCACCTTCATATTTTCAGAAATAGCCAGTATCTTATCTATATAACCTATATAAGATACCTTGATCTTCTTGGCAGAAGAAGATACTTGAAGAACAAAGTTACCGTCGAAATCAGTAACCGTACCACCCTTTTCGCCTTCTACCATAATGGTAGCGCCGATAAGAGGATCACCATTTTGTGCATCTGTCACTTCACCCTTAATGGTGCGAGTCTGAGCGAAAAGCTGCAAACATCCCATGAGCAACAATGCCACGAGAAGGAGACTTCTCTGTTTTGTTTTGCTTAAGACGTGATTCATTTTGCTTAATTGTTTTCAGGTTCTTTTGATTTTTTTATTTGATTTCGATTGCAAAAGTAGGTTAGAATACCGCAATCTCACGCTAAATATCAGACAAATCTAGCAACAAAAGGGACAAATACCCGAAATATATCGAAGAAAAAGGGAAAAGAAAGAAAAAAGACGCAGAAATCCAAGCCCCCAACATAGCCTAGGACAACGCCTAGGTTAACATTACAAGATAGCTATGCGCCCTGAAAGGGCAAAAGCCTTATAAACACCAAAAAGCCGAACCTCTTTGAAGAAGTTCGGCTTTTTAAGTGGTACCACCAGGAATCGAACCGGGGACACAAGGATTTTCAGTCCTTTGCTCTACCAACTGAGCTATGGCACCATACTCTTACAGATGATTTCTCATTTGCGGGTGCAAAGGTACAACAATTATTTGGTTCCACCAAATTTTTAAGTGAAAAACTTTTCAAAAAAGATAAAAAAGTGCTTTTTTATTTGGTATTATGGAGATTTTGGTGTACCTTTGCACCGTCTTTGTACTCATAAGTACCACCAAACGGGATTTAGCGCAGTTGGTAGCGCACGTCGTTCGGGACGATGAGGTCGCTGGTTCGAGTCCAGTAATCCCGACTCACCTATAAAATCGGAGCTTATGAAGTTCAAAGACATTTTTTACCTTCAAAAGAAAGACCGACAAGCTCTCCTCACCCTGCTTGCCATTATGATTGTGTGTGTTTCTCTCACGTTCCTGATTCAGGAAAAGCAGGACGATGCTCCTGTGACTTCCCAACTAGACTCCACAAACAGCAATCAAGAGAAAGATGCAACATCTGCCAAAATCCATCACGCCTCCAAATCTCATCCTTTATACAGCAAAGAAGAAGGTATGGTGCACGAACTCTTCCCTTTTGATCCCAATACGGCTAGCGCTGAGGATTTCGAACGGCTGGGATTAGAAAGCTGGCAAGCCAGAAGCATCATCCGTTTCCGGGAGAAAGGCGGCATCTTCTCCCGCCCATCCGATTTCGCCCGGGTCTATGGCATCACCAAGAGAACCTACGAGGTGCTGTTGCCGTTTATCCAGATAGCCGACGATTACAAGCCTGCGGCTGATTTCTACGGAAAAGAAGGATATGGAAGAAGCGGAAGGCGCAATACACCTTATTATAATAATAGAAGAAACGATGATACCAAGGTTTATAGTTATCCACATAAGCTGAGAGCCAACGAGCATATCGAAATCAATGGCGCCGATACGACGCTGCTGATGAAGATTCCCGGTATAGGCAGTTACTATGCCAGCCGCATTGTAAGATACAGAGAACGGCTGGGAGGATTTGCATCTGCCCAACAGTTGGAAGAAATCGATGGATTGCCCGAATCTTCCATTGCCTATATCAAGATTGACGAGCAGCAAATCCGCAAGATGAATCTCAACAAGTTAACGCTCAACCAGCTCAAGAAACACCCCTATCTCAACTTCTATCAAGCCAAGGAAATCTGTGATTATCGCAGGCTGAAAGGTCCACTGCATAGTATAGAAGACCTCAAACTGCTGAAAGAATTCCCACCAGACGAAATAGAAAGGTTGAAGCCCTACATCTGTTTCTAGCTATCCGGCAAGACCTGCATATAAAAAGTAAGGGCAAAAGCATCGTACCCTATTGGTGTATGGTGCTTTTGCCCTTACAAGACTATATGTGAGGAACTAGATGATTCCAAACTGATGCAGGAAGATCAGGAAGATGCAGATTGGACAGATGAATCGGATGGTAAAGAGGAAGATAGGGAAAAGTTTTCCACTTACCGTATTCCAGTTGGTGAATTCATCACGTACAATCTTCTTTGGTACATACCAGCCCAGGAACAGGCAGGTGATGAACGAAGACAACGGCATCAGAAGCTGCGCCGTCAAATTATCACAGTTGGAGAGGAAATCCTTACCGAAGAAGCCCAATCCCTCTACCGCTCCCTGAGAAAGGGAACAGAATACTGCGATAATACCACAGACTATCGTCTCAACCCAGGCTCCCTTCGCACGACTTACCTTGCCCTCTTCATAAATAAAGGCGGTACCAATCTCGTGCATCGAGATGGTAGAGGTAAGAGCAGCCAGCACCAACAAGCCATAGAACAATACAGAGATGATGTAACTAACCACCGGCATATTGCCAAAAGCCTGCTGGAAAACATTAGGCAGGGTGATGAAGATAAGCGACGGACCACTATCCGGCTGAACTCCCACAGAGAAAGCTGCAGGGAAGATCATCAATCCTGCCAATACGGCTATGAGCGTATCGATGGTTACAATCTGAGTGGCTGATTTCAAGAGATTCGTCTGTCGGTTGAAGTAAGAAGCGTAGGTGCAAAGACATGCCGTACCCATACTCAGCGAGAAGAAAGCCTGTCCCAAAGCCTCGAGCAGCACATTCTCATCTACCTTGCTGAAATCCGGCTTCAGCAGGAACTCCACTCCCTTGATCGCTCCCGGCAATGAACAGGAAGCAATCACGATGATCACCAGCAGGATGAAAAGCAGCGGCATCAAGATCTTGGATGCCTTTTCAATACCGTTGCGAACACCACGAACCACCACCATGTGAGTGAGCAGGATAAAGCCCAAAGCCCATAATACAGGACGAATCGGATCGGATGCGAAGGTCTGGAAATAGTTCTTCACATACTCCGGATCACCATGCACGCCGCCGATGATACTTGCATAAAGATACTGCAAACACCAGCCTGCCACTACGGAATAAAATCCGAGGATGATCATGGAAGTGATGATGCCCATCAATCCCAAGGCACCCCACGCCTTGTGCTTACCCAGATTGGTATAAGCACGGGCTGCATTGGATGCAGAATGACGACCGATGATAAATTCGCTCAGCATACCCGGCAAACCCAGCAGAATGATGCAGACTAAATAAATCAGGATGAAGGCTGCGCCACCATTCTGACCAGTCATATATGGGAAACGCCAAATGTTTCCCAATCCTACGGCAGATCCCGCCGTGGCGAGAATAATGCCTAACTTGCTTCCGAAATTTCCTCTTGTTTCCATTATGTTAATGTTAAATGTGTAGGATCTATGTTTATTGAAGAACTACACCTTATTTTATATATACCTTAATATTATATATACCTTACGTCCAAACTCCGATTATCACAAAACTTCAAACTGGTTTAAGAACACCAGCAAGATGAGGATAGGGCACACGAACTTAATCAGGAAGAAATAGATGCCAAAGAGGCGGCCCTTCAAGGTTCCCCAATTGGTAAACTCATCCTTCAAAATCTTCTTTGGCACATACCATCCCAGGAACAGACAAGTAAGCAAGCCTGCCATTGGAAGGAAAACCTGTCCGGTGATGAAATCAAACCAATCGAAAAGCGTCTTGCCAAACCAGGAAAGCTTGTCGGTAGCTCCCAATGAGAACGAACAGAATGCACCAATGACGGCACAGGAGATGGTTACAATCCAAGCACCCTTCTTACGGTCGATCTTCAACTCCTCGTAGAAGAACGAAGTATTCACCTCGTGCAGCGACATCAGAGAGGTCAATGCTGCCACTGACAGAAGCACATAGAACAGCAGGGAGATAATCCATCCCAATACAGGAAGTGCCGCAAACGCCTTATTGAAGACATTCGGCAAAGTGATGAAGATGAGCGATGGACCACTATCCGGCGAAATGCCTACAGAGAAGGCTGCAGGGAAAATCATCAGACCCGCCAATACTGCAACCAGCAAGTCGATGACTGAAATCTGCAATGCCGACTTAAAGAGATTAGTCTGGCGACTGAAATAAGATGCATAGGTACAGATGCAGCCCATACCGATACTCATGGAATAGAACGACTGTCCCAAAGCATTGAGGAACACATTGCGATCTACCTTTCCAAAATCAGGCTTGAGCAGGAACTCCACACCCTTGCCCGCATCAGGCAACAGGCAGGAAGCCACAACGATGATGAGCAGCAGGATGAAAAGCAGCGGCATCATCACCTTGGATGCCTTTTCGATACCGCCACGAACACCATGGATAATCACGAAATGACAAATCAGGAAAATAACCACCGTCCACAATACAGGACGGAACGGATCGGCAGCAAACTCCTGGAAATACTGAGTCACATAATTGGCATCACCATGCAGTTCGCCAATAATGCTGGCATACACATACTGAAGGCACCAACCCGAAACCACGGCATAATAACCCGTAATCAGGAAACCCGTGAGCACTTCCAGAAATCCCACCCACTTCCAGGCTGTACCATTGGCAAGCTTTGTGTAGGCGCGAGCTGTATTGGAAGCACCATGGCGACCGATGACAAACTCCGAAATCATACAAGGGATGCCGAGCAAAAGCACGCTTCCGATGTACACCAAGATAAAGGCTGCGCCACCTTCCTGACCAGCCATATAGGGGAAGCGCCATACGTTACCCAAACCTACAGCGCCACCAGCGGTAGCAAGAATCATTCCCAACTTGCTACCAAAACTACCTCTATTTGAATCTGCCATTTCCTTTACTTTCTCCTTATTATTACTATATTATTTCTTTTTAAAACTTAGATTCTCCTTTATTATTTCACATCAAACTCACAGCGCTATTATATCTTTCTTAACGCTTCAGTTCTTTGATGCTGCAAAATTATAAAAAATAATCCAAATAAGCGTATAAATCGAAAGTAAATTATGCAAAATCTTAAATAATTATACAATTTCATAGCGAATCACGCCATTTATAGAATGGATTTGTCAAAAGATGCGAATTATAGAAGCGTTTGTCGCCTGTTACTTCGCGATCGATGAAATCCGGTTTCTCGTAAGCTTCGGTCTCGCTTTCCAGCTCTACCTCCGCCATCACCAAGCCTTCGTTGTCACCATAAAACTCATCCACCTCGAAGATATGATTACCGCTTTTCACGAGATAGCGGCGCTTATCAATCACACCTCCCTGACAAAGTTGCAGGAGATGCTGCGCCT
This sequence comes from Segatella sinensis, assembly GCF_040095255.1. Taxonomy (NCBI): domain Bacteria; kingdom Pseudomonadati; phylum Bacteroidota; class Bacteroidia; order Bacteroidales; family Prevotellaceae; genus Segatella; species Segatella sinensis. The sequence goes on from NZ_JBBNGE010000001.1 coordinate 26,380, forward strand.
CGTCCATGGTAATCTCCTTCTCAAACTCATAGCGGGTCATTCCGCCATTCACCGACTTACCCTTGATGGTAAGGTAAGCCTTGTCGTCTCGGGTGCGAACACGCACCGTAGCCCCTTCAGCCGGAATATATCCCTGCTGGATATGACTACTAGAAAAGGCGGCGCTTTTGTAAGCGTCGCCCTTCTTGACGAGGAATTTTCTTTCTATTTCCAATCCACTCATTTCTTACTCTTTTTATGCGATAGAAGTTTATTAAGCTATAGAAGCTGCATAGATGGCAAAGAGAGCACCCAGTGCTATCAAAGAGATGAAAATCCACTTTACTACTTTCTCGCCCTTGGCAGCCTGTTTCTTCTGATAAGCCTCATGCTTGGCTCTTCTTAAATCTTTATTTCCACTCATAGTTATCTTATTTTTAGGTTGTTATAATTCTATTGTTCGTCATCGGTAGTTGGGAATTCCATCAGGTATGCCTTGATGAAATCATCTATCTTGCCGTCCATCACGCCATCCACATCAGAGGTCTGATAGTTGGTACGATGGTCTTTCACACGACGATCGTCGAAGACATAGCTTCTAATCTGGCTTCCCCATTCTATCTTCTTCTTGCCAGCCTCTATCTTCGCCTTGGCTTCGAGGCGCTTCTTCATGGCGCGGTCGTAGAGTTGACTCTTCAAGAGCAACAATGCCTTGGCACGGTTCTTCGGCTGGTCGCGGGTCTCGGTGTTCTCGATGAGGATTTCTTCCTCCTCGCCCGTATCAGGATCTGTGTACCAATAACGCAGACGGACACCCGACTCCACCTTATTTACATTCTGACCACCGGCACCACTCGAACGGAAAGTATCCCAGGAGAGCTTGGCAGGATCTACATACACCTCGATGGTATCATCCACCAGCGGAGTAACAAAGACACTGGCAAAACTGGTCATTCGCTTGCCCTGAGCATTGAAAGGAGAAACACGCACCAGACGATGCACACCATTCTCGCTCTTCAGATAACCATAGGCAAACTCGCCGCCCTCGATGGTCATCGTCACGCTCTTGATACCAGCCTCATCGCCTTCCTGCATATCAGTGATGGTTACCTTGTAGCCATGAGCTTCAGCCCAGCGCATATACATACGCATCAGCATCTGAGCCCAATCCTGACTTTCCGTACCACCGGCACCGGAATTGATCTTGAGCACGCAGTCCATCGGATCTTCCTTCTGGCGAAGCATGTTCTTCAACTCCAGGTCTTCGATGGCCTTGATAGCCTTGCCGTAATCGGCATCCACCTCTTCCTCGGTCACCATTTCGTCCTTATAGAAATCGAAGGCGAGCTTTAATTCATCGGCATAAAGGCGCACGGTCTTATAGCCATCGAGCCATTTCTGGATGCTCTTCACCTTCTTCATCTGTTCCTGCGCATACTTTGGGTCTTCCCAAAAGTCAGGAGCCTGGGTGCGGAGCTGCTCCTCCTCGAATTCTACTTTCTTCTGGTCGATATTGAGATAATGATGGAGAGCATCGGCTCTGTCCATCACATCTTTCAACTGGTCAGCTGTAATCATTAACTTTGAATTTTAAAGTAAAACCATTATTCCTCATACATCTTGTCAATCTCCGCCTTATAGTTCTTGTTGATGATAGGACGGCGAATCTTCAATGTATTGGTCAACTCTCCCGACTCCATAGAGAAATGGTGAGCCAGGAGGGTGATACGCTTGATCTGCTCATAATAAGCCAAGTGCTGCTGAAGAATCTGGATGCGGTCCATCAACATCTTCTGCACCTTCTCGTTGGCACACAGGTCCTCACGACAGGCGAAGGCGATATGATGCTCACGAGCCCAATCTTCTACGAGGCGGAACTCAGGTACAACGAGGGCTGATACGAACTTGCGCTGGTCGGCGATGACTGCCACCTGATCGATGAACTTATCCACCAGGAGCAAAGACTCCACCTGCTGCGGAGCGATATATTTACCATTCGAAGTCTTGAACAAATCCTTGATACGCTCGGTGAGGTAAAGCTCACCATCCTTCATATAGCCGGCATCACCGGTATGGAAGAATCCATCCTTATCGAAGGCCTTGGCATTGGTGGTATCGCGATGATAATATCCTGGAGTGATGGTAGGTCCCTTGAGGAGCACCTCGTTATCCTCACCGATCTTGACCTGAATGCAGGAGATAGGACGACCCACAGAACCCAGGCTGTGCTTCTTGTCGAGATGATCGCAAGATACGGTAGCAAGACTCTCTGTCAAGCCATAACCCACCACCATATTGATACCGATGGCATGTACGAATTCCTCCACCTCAGGACTTACGTAAGCGCCTGCCGTAGGGAAGATATTAGGATTATCCAAGCCCAACTGCTTGCGCACGATGCTCAGGATAGTCTTGTTGACAATCTTATATTCCAGCTCCAAAGCCAAAGGAGGGCGCTTGCAGTTGGCAATATACTCGATATTGCGCTTCCTACCCACTGCCAGAGCATGGTAGAAAAGCTTCTTCTGAATAGGACCGGCATCATCCATCTTAGCCTTCACGGCGATATACACCTTCTCCCAGAAACGTGGTACGCTACTCATACAGGTAGGATGCATCTCGCGCATACTTTCCTGAATTTCCTGTGGATAGGTATTGATGATGAGCTGGGCACCCTCACTCAAGCAGAGATATGCCCATCCACGCTCAAAGATATGGGTGAATGGAAGGAAATCTATGACACGATCCTTCTCGGTAACAGGAATGCACTCATTGTTTGCCTTCAAAGCAGCTGAATACTGACTATAGGTCAGCATAACGCCCTTGCTATCACCGGTAGTTCCACTGGTATAGAGGATGTTGGCCAAATCATCCATACTTGCCTGATTGTAGAGTTCCTCCACTTCGGTCTGACGTGGAAGATTCTCACCCAACTTCAGAAAGTCCTTGAAATAGAGGGCTGCAGGATCGTGTGTACTGATGCGTACACTGGAATCGAAGATGATGATGCGCTCCAGGGATGGGCAGAGGGCAAAGATACGATGTGCCTTGTCATACTGCTCCTGTTCGCCAACGAAGAGAAAGCGAATCTGGGCATCATTAATCATATATTGAATCTGCTGCTCACTGCTGTTGGCATAGAAAGGAACGGAGATTACTCTGATACCATATGCACCAAAATCGGTGTACAGATAATGCACACAGTTCTGTGAGAAGACAGCGATTTTGTCTTGTGGTTTAGCCCCAAGATTGAGGAGGGCATTGCTCACTTGTTTCACTCTTAGGGAAAACTGATTGAATGAAACCGTTTGCCACTGGTCACTACCAAACTTCCTGAAGGTAAGCGCAGGCTTATCTCCCCACTTCTTAGCAAGGTCATGAACCAGAACCGAAAGATGACTATTAATTTGCATAAGCTTAGTATTATAATATTGGTGCAAAGATAATAGAAATTGTTAAGAACACAAAATAAAATGTTGGTTTTTCCACTTTATATGCTCTTTTTTTCGTAACTTTGTCCCCAAAACATTAAAAAGAGAGATTATGATGACACAGGAACAATATGTTAGCGATGCGGTGCAACTGCTCAAAAAGCTGATTGCCACTCCATCGGTAAGCCGCAACGAAAAAGATGCTGCCGACATCATGGAGCAGACCATCCGCAGCTATGGTTTCGAACCGCAGCGCGAGGCAAACAACCTCTGGATTATCGACCCGCACTACGATGAGAGCCGTCCTACCTTGCTGCTCAATGCCCATATCGACACCGTGAAGCCCGTGGCTTCGTGGAGTCGCGATCCTTTTTCTCCAGATGTAGAAGATGGCGTGCTTTATGGACTGGGTAGTAACGACTGCGGTGGCGGATTGTGTTCCCTTCTCCAGATTTTCCGAATGCTGACGGAGAAGCCGCAGAGCTACAACCTGATTTATCTGGCTTCCGCCGAAGAAGAGGTTTCGGGAAAGGATGGCATCACACGTGCCCTGCCCTTGCTTCCACACATCGATCTTGCCATTGTGGGAGAACCTACAGGCATGAACCCTGCCGTAGCCGAAAAGGGACTGATGGTGCTGGATGTTATTGCTCATGGCAAGAGTGGCCATGCGGCAAGAAACGAAGGAGTGAATGCGATCTACGAGGCACTGGATGACATGCGCTGGATTCGTGATTACAAATTCGAGAAGGTAAGCGAATTTCTGGGTCCTACCAAGATGACGCTCACCGTGGTGAATGCCGGAACCCAGCATAATGTGATTCCGGATAAGTGCACGATGCTTGTGGATATCCGAACCAACGAGTTTTACGACAACGAGGAGGTTTACGAGTTGATCCGCCAGCACCTCAAGAGCGAGGTAAAGGCACACAGTTTCCGCCTGAAGTCATCCCGTATCGACCCGGAGCATCCTCTTATCAGGAAATGTGTAGCTATGGGTATGAAACCATTCGGCAGTCCTACCCTCAGCGATCAGGCATTGATGCATTTCCCTTCCTTCAAGCTGGGGCCGGGCGAATCTTCCCGCTCCCATTCTGCCAACGAGTTTATCCGCATCAGCGAAATACGCGATGCCATTGCAAAATACGAAACCCTCTTAGATGGCGCTGCCATCTAAGAGGGTTTCCTCTATCTGCCTATACAGTTAACCTTGATAATTCCTGTATTTTATCTTCCCAGCCAAGCCTCAGGATTGAGTTTTGCAGTCTCCTTGCAAAGCTGGAACTGTAGGATGTTATCAGAGCCTACACTACCCAAAGTCTGACGGGTACTAACCTTCTGACCCTTATGTACGCTGACAGATTTCAGGTTGCAATATACCGAGATGTAGGCACCATGGCGAACCAGGACATTCCACATACCACCATATCCGAAGACGGCACTCACCTCACCATCGTAGATGCTGCGAGCCACACAACCCGGCTTACCCTGGATGTTGATACCCTTGTTATCAAGCCTAACACCCTTCAAACCCTGCACGTTATACTGACCGAAATGGCTCACGATGCGATAACCGCCGCTGATAGGCATAGGCAATCTGCCACGGTTTGCCTCGAATCCACCACTCAACATTCTATCTACCGAACTCAAGGTTGACGCTTCCTGCGCCTCCTTCTTGGCAGCAGCAATCTCACGGACCTGACGCTCCTCATCCGCCTTGGCTTTCAGCTCAGCAGCCTTGCGGTCAGCTTCCGCCTTCTTAGCCGCCTGTTCGGCAGCAGCTTCACGAGCCGCCTGTTCTGCGGCAGCACGCTGGGCAGCTTCGGCAGCAGCACGGGCCTTAGCCTGCGCCTTTGCTTTAGCCTTCGCCTCAGCCTGGGCAGCGGCTTCTTCCTGCGCCTTTCTAGCAGCCTCGGCAGCAGCACGAGCCTCCTCGGCAGCCTTTCTTCTTGCAGCCTCTGCAGCTGCCTCACGAGCCTTAGCTTCAGCAATACGACGGGCATTCTCCCTTGCAGCAGCCTCAGCAGCAGCTTTCTTACGCGCCAGTTCCTCAGCACGCTTCTTGGCAGCAGCGGCTGCTGCTGCCTTGCGCTTAGCCTCGGCAGCAGCACGGGCACGAGCCTTGGCTACTTCCTGCTGGATCAGACGGTCGATCTGAGCATTGATGGCTGCATCCTTCTGGCGCTGGTCGGCGATGACTGCCTGAATGGTCTTCTGCTGCTTCTGCAGTCCGTGTACCATCTCCTGCTGCTGGGTCTGCTTGCCTTCGAGCACGGTCTTCTCCTGCTTGCCCTTATATAATAAGGTATTCTTATGCCCCTTTACATTCTGCAACTGCTTGTGCTTATCGTTCACCTGCTGCTGCTTAGCCTTTACAGCCTCGCCCTGCACCTTCTGATAAGAAGAGTACTGGCGGATGAACGAGAGACGGCGGTACATCTGGGTCAGGTTCTTGGCACTGAAGATAAACATCAGCTTGTCCTGCACCGTATGATGCCGGCTCATATATCGCATAGAACGGATATACTTGTTCTTTCTATCCTGCAACTGCTGCTGAAGAGTCTTCAGCTGCGCCTGCAGGATACCGATGTTTCCATTAATATGATGAATATCCTTCTCGATACCTTCAATCTTCTTCTGACTCTGGTCTATTTCGCCATTCAGCGTCATCAGGTCTTCCAGGCGCTTCTTCACGTCAGCCTTGTTCTTGCGCAAAGCCTGCTCCTGCTCCCTGATTCTTCGCTGGATATCGGCACGCTGCCCCTGCAATCCTCTGATAGAAGCATTGCTATAGGTAGCAGCACGGCGTTCTGCCTTGGTAGGTGCCTTGGCACGGCGAGCCGCCGGTTTTCTTTGAGCCTGATGTTTACGATTGGCAACAGCGGTTTTCTTCACCGGCTTCTTATGCACCGTTTTCTGCGCATAGGGAGCAAGCGAGAACATGATTGCCAATAGGAAAAATATAATTCGCTTCATTATTCAATACATGATTTCATTGTTTTCTTTCGCGACAAGCACTACATACTCATCAGTTTGCCGAGTACATCCTCTGGAGCCACCTTCTTGTACTTGTCAGACACTTCGGTCTGTGCCTCCCATTTACTGTCGGTCTTCACGCTCTTCATATCGATGTTGATCTTCACTACCTGAGGCTTGTTGTTCACCATAGCAGAGAGCGTAAGATTCTGGGTAGCCGGGAACATCTTCACGCCCACGCTCTTGAAATTGCTGTATTTCAGATTGAGCTTGGCTGCGCTGGTGCTTCTGTCCTGATACACCACATTGGCCTCGGTGATTCTGCCCGAATTACGGTTGGCTGTCCAGGTATAGTTCAGTTTGCCATATTGCAGAGCTACAGGCACATTCTCTCCTACAGCATCCAGGTTGGCAGAGAACTTCTTCAGGTCTGCATCTGTCACCTTCTTGGTTCCAGGCACGAGCAACTGGTTCCAGAAGAGTGCCTGGAGAGAATAGAAGCTCACACCCTGCTTCTTCAGGAAATCCACCTGGGTATAATCTGCCTTGATGTATTCCTTGTGAAGGCGGTCGATGATCAGCACATAGTTAGGGGTGAATTCCAGTCTTCCCACTTCTGTACCCAGGATAGGGATGAAGAGCTGGATGCGGATTACCTCATCCTTGCGCATACTCAACTTGCCCGGCACGGTAATGTCCTTATCTGCAGCCTGCAGATTGAAATTCATATTGCCCACAATATTATTGGTATAAACCTGATTATCCGATACTTTCTGGACAAAAGCCAGATTCTTGAGCGCAGCCGACTGATCAGCCTTTGTCTCGGTCTTCTTATCATTGGCATTCACCTTTCCAGCTCCTTCCATCTTCTTGGTAGTGCCGCAGGAAGCCATCAGCAGGAGTGCCGCAGCAGCTACTGCCATATTCATCTTCTTCATATTCATTACTTCTTTTTACCTTTCTTATTCTTTTTACCCGCAGACTTGCCTGCCACTTTCGATTTCTTGAGCTCAGCAGCTGCAGGGTTCTTCTTGCGTTGGAATTCTTCCTCGGAAATATATTGCTTATTTTCTATCTTCCATTTCAGGATCTCGGTCTGATGGTCGTCATCCAAGGCCTGCTTCCAGTAGCCGACAGCCTCATTCACCATACCGTTCATGGCGTAAATATCGCCGGCGTGCTCCAATACCGTACTGTTATTCTCGGTAGAATCCCGGTTCTTGAGAGCCGCATCGATGTAGGTCTTGGCATCTACATAACGCTCTTCCATAAACAGAATCCAGGCGTAGGTATCAAGATAGGTACCATTGTTCGGTTCCAGCTTGATGGTCTTGTAGCTCATCGCCTCAGCCTTGTGCAGGTCCTTGCCTTCCTCGCTCAGATAGTAGGCGTAGTTGTTGAGCGCCATTACGTTGTCGGCTTTCCACTGCAGACAGGAATCATAGGCTGCAAAGGCTGCATCCTTCTGATTCTTCTGATGCAGGATGTCGCCCATCACGGCATAGAGATCAGAAACCAGGTCGTTGGCAGAGAGTTTATTCACCTGAGCTACACCCAGCCGGAACTCATTGAGTGCCGCATCTTCGTCCTTATTCTGATAGTAAGCCATACCTCCGAAATAATAGAAGATCATCTCTTCCGGATTGTATTCGTGGGCAGCTTTCGCCTGCTCGATCACCTCATGATATTTCTTCTGATTCCAGAGCAGCTGAATGGTCTGGATGCGCGCATTGGCATTGTCTGGAGCGATATCAAGCACCTTTTTGAAGGCAGAAATCACAGAGTCGGTCGGCATCTTCTTCAAACTCATGTAGGCGGCACGCACCTCGGCTATCTCAGAAGAAGGCTGTGGCACATTGAGCACCTTATCGAAGAGGGCGATGACCTTGGTAGAGTCGCCGTCTTCGGTTTCATTGTTCTGGATGAAGGAACGGAACATCATGATCTTGGTCTGGGTATCCGTCTTCTGACTCATCAGAATCTTATCGAGCATGCCATTCGCCAGATCCGCCTGCCTGGTGGCATTGTAATAATCATATAGCGACATCTGGGCATAGGAATTATCCGGCTCTTCCTTCAGCACATCGGTGAAGTACTTGAACGCTTCCTTCTGACGGTCGTGCTGCATCAGCCAGTTGCCCAGCATGGTTTTATACTGCATATCCAGAGGATGCTGTTCTACAAGCGACTTCAGTTCGTTATAGGCAGCCTTCTTGTCATCCATCATCTCATGGATACGCATCTTGGTGAGTGTAAACTGCTCGCTCTCACCTTCTTCGGTCTCCAGACGGCTGACGGTATTGAGCATCATCTTGAAGTTCTTCTGCTGCTGATAGAGCTGCGCCAACACGCGGAGCACATCCGTATTGCTATGGTTCTTGGCATAAACAGCCTCGTAGGCATTGATGGCATCCTCGTATTTTCCCTTGCTGATATAGTATTGGGCGAGTCGCTCTGCAAAAATCAGGTTCTCAGGCTCCTGCTCTATCGCCTTCTGCAATCGCAGAAGACCCAGCGAATCCTGCTTCATCTCGGTCAAATAGAGAGACAGATAATAATTTGCCGTTGCCGAGTTAGGATCGATGTTCCGGGCGTGTTCGTAGAGATCGAAGGCGGCAGAATAGTTGCCAGCTGCATGCTGGCGAGCTGCCTCAGTCAAGAAGTAATCATATCGCTTACGGTTGTTTGGAGAAAGCGAATCCACCCTTACAGTCTGCTGTTGCTGACCAACAGGCTGCATCTTCTTTTTTCGGGCGAGCGAAGGCAAGGCTATGGCGCCGATGAGCACCACAGTCACCCAGACTCCCATATTTCTTAAATCTATCTTCACTATCAAATCTTATCTAAAAATCCTTATCTTATTTTACGCCGGTATGACCATAACCGCCAGCACCTCGCTCAGTTTCATCCAGCTCCTCCACCTCTATGAAGTCGCACTGTTCGTGCTTGGCAAGCACCATTTGGGCGATGCGCTCGCCATCATTGATGACGAAGTCTTGCTGTGAGAAGTTGATGAGCAGCACCATAATCTCGCCACGGTAATCGGCATCGATGGTACCCGGAGTATTGAGCACGGTGATGCCATGCTTCAGAGCGAGACCGCTGCGAGGTCTTATCTGCGCTTCATAACCAGCCGGCAATGCCATGAAAAGCCCCGTAGGAACGAGTCGGCGCTCCATAGGATGAAGCACGATAGCCTCATCGATATTAGCACGCAAATCCATACCCGCACTCTGAGGTGTGGCAAACGCAGGGAGAGGCTGATGCCCCTTATTGATAATCTTTACTTTCAACATAATTCTAGAATTTTCTGCAAAAATACTGCTTTTTAGGCGAATAATAGCATTTTATAAGTGAAAATGATATAATTTATTGTTTTTTATTTTGAATTATGCGCACTTTCATGTATTTTTGTGCATCAGTAATGAAAGGATAGTAAGAATCACTTATACAACAGATGGATTATGGAATGGACCCAACTCATATCTAACAAGCGCTTCGGACAGGAGCATAAGCACGCCGAACGCCACGACGATCGCTCTGAATTCAAGCGCGATTACGACCGACTCATCTTCTCTTCGGCTTTCCGCCGGTTGCAGAACAAGACTCAGGTCTTCCCTCTTCCGGGAAGCATCTTCGTCCACAACCGCCTCACTCACAGCCTGGAAGTGGCAAGTGTGGGTATGTCGCTGGGCAACGATATCTCCCGTCACATCATCCAGAAGCGCCCGGAGCTGAAGGATACGCTCTTCGAGGAAATCGGAACCATCGTGAGTGCTGCCTGCCTGGCGCATGATCTGGGCAATCCTCCCTTCGGTCATTCTGGCGAGAAAGCCATCCAGACTTTCTTCAGCGAGGGTGCCGGACAGGGATTGAAAGATGAAGTTTCTGCCGAGTTCTGGGACGACATCACCCATTTCGAGGGTAATGCCAACGGCTTCAGAATCCTGACGCATCAGTTTAAAGGTCGCCGACAGGGTGGATTCGTGATGACCTATCCTATGCTTGCTGCCATCGTGAAATATCCTTTTGCCAGCAGTTTGGCAGGGAAGCACGGCAAGTTTGGATTCTTTACTTCCGAGGTCGAATCTTACCAGAAGGTTGCAGAGGAGTTGGGAATCCTGAGAAAATCGAAACCGGGAGAGCCACTGGAATATGCCCGCCACCCGCTGGTGTATATGGTAGAAGCAGCTGATGACATCTGTTATGAAATTATGGACATCGAAGACTCCCACAAACTCAAAATCTTATCCTTCGAGGAGACTGCAGACTTACTGCTGGGATTCTTTGACGAGGAAACCCAACAGAAGATTCGCCAGCGAATCCTGGATGAGGGATTGACCGATGAAAACGAACAGGTAGTGTACATGCGTGCCTGCGTAATCGGAAAGCTTGAGAACGAATGCGTCAATGTTTTTCGGAATCACGAAGAGGAAATTCTTGCCGGCAGTTTCGAGGGATGTCTCATTGAACATATCGCCGAGCATCAGCGCCAAGCCTATCAGAAATGTACGCAGGTTTCCCGCAAGAAAATCTATGCCAGCAAACCGGTTCTCGACATCGAACTTTCGGGTTACAAGATCATGGCTACGCTGATGGAGGTATTCATCGATGCTGCCGTAAACCCATCCCGCTTCTACTCCAAGCAACTCCTGAGAAGGGTAAGCAGCCAGTACGACATAGAGAACGAGAATCTGGAGGAGCGAATCATGGCGATATTGGATTACATCAGTGGTATGACGGATATCTATGCACTCGACATCTATCAGAAAATCAACGGGATAAGTCTGCCGATAGTATAGAAACAAAGCAGGCATACGGGCTTTAGAGCGTAATGTAAAAAAAACTAACTTATATTTTATGGCTAGTCTATGAGTTCCGAGGTGGAAAACATAGAAATAAAAAGCAAAGAAAAAAAATAACACGGACAGATTGAATTTGTCCGTGTTATTTTTTAATCTTACTTATTCATCCACCTGCTCATAATAATAAGAATAGTCTATGCCCTTCATAAAGACCTCACGGTCTTCAATCTTATCAGTTAAAGCATTGGAAATAAGCTGTTTGATGCGACTGCTATCAACAACACTCTGTGTCATCGCAGCCAAATAATCATTCTTGTCAATAAGGCTCCAATCCACACATTTTTTCAGCCTGCGCTTCAATATCAAGTCAAGCCAAATGCGCGTAGCTCTACCATTTCCCTCACGGAAAGGATGAGCGATGTTCATTTCTACGTATTTGTCGATGATTTCATCCAGCGTACTTTCCGGCATCTGTTCGATTCCTGCAAGTGTTTGTGGGAGATATTGCGCCATAGCAAACTGGAAACCGCCCTTTGCAATATTCACAGTTCGGATCTGTCCTGCAAAATCGTATAGACCACCAAAGAGGAAAGCATGAATCTGCTGCAAACCTTTGACAGAGCCTTCTGTAATGGAATTGATCAATTCACTCTCAAAAAGAGTGTATGCTTTCTTGCGACTCTGCCCATCAATGGTATTATCGCTATAGGTAAACCAATCCAGAAAGTCAGCAGCCTTATTATTAGGAAAGTTCCTGGCTAGCAGCATAATACCTTCGTTATCCAGGACATCTGTCTTATACATCTTACCATCCTTTGCCTGCATTTTCAGTTGGTTAGTGGTACTAACCAACTCAATATTTTCCTTCTTCAGCTTAGTCTTCAGATACTTCCAGTAATTACGGTTTTTGGAATAATCATCCTGCTCGTTCAATACACCAATAATATCCAGTACGGAGAACCACCACTTGTTGTGTTCCCCGTCCCAAACCGCTCTTACCTCCCGGTCTTTATAAAATCTGATTGATAATTTTCTGTCCATATTGCAATTCATTTTAAGAACACCCCATATAATGGAATATTGGCATTCTTTGCCTTATTCCATTTACTGCCTGGTTATGGCAAGATATTGCCCTTTACCAGGGCAACTTTGTGCCATTGCCGGGCACAAAACGATACGTCGGGAGATAAAATTCAGCTGAACTATCTGTAAAAAGACTACTCTCGCTTTTACTCTTCACTCTTCACCAAATCGGCTGAAACCCCTATAAACACTGGGGGTGTGGGCGGTGAAGAGTGGTGGTTCACTCTTCACCACTCTTCACCACTCTTCACTTCTCGCGAGATTCAGCTATCATTCATTCCAAAATCTGGTCTTCATTGATGACAAAGCCTAGTCTTCATTTATGACGGAACCATTGCCTCTCTGACATTCTTTCCTCTAAAATAATATGGGTGAAGAGTGGTGAAGAGTGGTGAAGAGTGGGTCTCCACTCTTCACCGCTATAACCACCTAACTAATAGACCGTTAAACCACATCCGTGAAGAGTGAAGAGTAAAATACTATTCTTTTTCCTTGTAGAAAATCTTGTTGGCACCGCTTGTAATCTTCAGCGCCTCAGGATGCTCCTCAATAAAGCTGTTGATATGGCGGATACGCTTCTCCTCCAGGATTTCATCCACGGCAATGAGAATGCCCGTCTCCTCTACATCGCCGAAGCCATAATTGATGGCTGTACCAAAGAGCTTCATGGTAGGACTGAGGTTCATGTAGGCATTCACCAGAGGAGGAATATTGAAACCGAGCTGGCGAATCTCATGATTCAGAATGCGATAGTCGGCACGGAAATCATCTTCCGTGAAGATAGCTGCCATCTCGCTCTCAGGAGTTTCCAACTTCAATGGCTTCATCGGAATCACCAGGTTCTCCTTGTCATCAAAATGCTTCTTGAGGAAGTAGAGAATCATATCGCGGCCACGACGGATGTAAGAAGGATACATCGTCATCTTGCCGAAGAAATACTTTACATCCGGATAGAGCACGGTAAGGGCACCCAATCCGTCCCAGAGATTGTCGAGAGCAAAGATACTCTTGGTATTCTTGCGCACATTCTGATACTCGAGAGAGACGAACGAACGGCCCAGCTCCACAGTATATGGCATGTATTCCTTCAGGAACTTGTCTGAAAAGTGGAACATGTGACTGGTTGCAAGCTTAGGCTGCCCCTTTTCATCAAGTTCCCAATCCTTGCCCAAGAGATAACGGTAGCCACCGATAATCTCGTTAGCATCTGGATTCCAGACAATAAGCTGCTTGTAGCAGTTGTCACCGAAGTCGAATTCGTCAAGGTCCATCGATTTACCCGTTCCACCACCTGCTTCGCGGAAAGCGATTTCACGAAGGCGACCAATTTCCTTCAATACATTTGGCGAATCATTAGCCGTAACGATATAGATTTCGTTATGACTCTTGTTGGTCATACGAAGCTGCTTCTCGGGAGTCAACTCGCTCTTCAGCAGTTCGCGGTCAATCGGTTGGATGATTTCTTCTTCCATAATTCTCTATATAATATCGATAATTATCTTGTTCTATTTCTCTTACTTTTTCTATGATTGCTCACTGTAAAAGGGTTCTCACTAGAGTTCGTAAACCCTGTCCTTCACATATTGTGCCCACTCTGTAGCCGACTTGCTGTGATCGAAAGTCTGCCAGGGAATCGGCTTGCCTATGGCGATGCGGAAATGCTTGCCCACATTCTTGTACATCTCATCCACGAGGAACATCATGGCAAGGTTGAAAGGCAGATGCTTGTCGCTGAACCTGGCGATGCGATAGAACCGTTCGGAGTTCTGCCCACCGAAATGGATAGGCACCACATCACGCTGATATTCCACACTCTTGGAGATGAAAGTCTTCTTCCAAGGCAAATCGCGAATGCTGCCATCAGGCTGCTTGCGGCTGTTCAATCCCGCAGGGAACATCAGCATGTGGTTGTCACTCTGGAATCCAGCCTCTACCATGCGAGGGAAGTCACGGCTCTGTCGGCCGGTCTTGTTGATACCGATGCTCACCGGCTTCAAGCCCGGGAGATTGAGCAGCAGATCGTTTACCAGATAGCGGAACTTACCATCATAATGCGTTCCGATGATGGAGCCGAGGCACACGCCGTCCTGTCCACCCAACGGATGATTAGACACGAAAGTATAGAGCTTGCCATCATTCTTATCCGGCAAATTCTCCAAGCCTACGATTTCTACATCCATCTTCAGATAGCGCACGCATTCTGTAAGCCACTCCGTACCGGAGAGGTTTCGGCTTTCCCACAAGAACTTGTTCACTTCGTCTTCGTGTATAATCTTTTTTAGCCAAGACACGAGGAATCCGGGAACAAATTTAGCTTTGCTCCCCATCTTGTTCTTCAGTATCTTTTCTATGTCTATCGTTTTCTCTATTGAACCACTCATTTTCAGTAAACCTAATAAGTTCCTGCAAAGTTAGTTTTTCTTTTTTAAATATGAGTCATTTTTCCCGAAAAATTATCAATAAAGCTAAAAAATAGTGCATTTTTCCACCTTTTCGGGAGAAATCAAGACAAAAAACATCGTTTTTCGCGAATTACCAGATACCAGCGAATAAGGAGCGTAAAAATGAAAAAAATCATTTTTTTGCGCCCGTTTCATAAAATTTGTGGGGAAACATGGAGCTATGTGAGGATTTTTATGTACCTTTGAAGCCGAATTCCTATTAAATAGGTACATACGCGCTGTATATAAGTACATGCACGTGAAAGAAACAAGTTAAAAATAAGTAACTTACAAAAGAAAAAGAATCAAGAAGAATGATCAAGACAGCAGAAACATATCACGTACCCGTGCTCCTCAAAGAGAGCGTTGACGGACTCAACATCCAGCCAGGCGGCATCTATGTAGATGTTACCTTCGGCGGTGGAGGACATTCCAGGGAGATTATCTCCCGCCTAAGCGAGGGAGCACATCTCTACAGCTTCGACCAGGACGCTGATGCCGAGCGCAACGTGGTGGCAAATCCCAACTTCACCTTCGTATGCTCCAACTTCAGATACCTGAAGAACTGGATGAGATACTATGGCGTGGAGGGACTGGACGGACTACTCGCCGACCTCGGTGTATCGAGTCATCATTTCGACGACGAGACCCGCGGATTCTCCTTCCGCTTTGATGCTCCTCTCGACATGCGCATGAACAAGAGAGCCGGGAAGACTGCTGCCGACATCGTGAACGAATACGAGGAAGAGGCTCTTGCCGACATCTTCTATCTCTACGGCGAACTGAAGAATTCCCGACGCATCGCTTCAGCGCTGGTCAAGGCAAGAGCCGCAAGCCCTATCAAGACCACCAAGGACTTCATGGCTGCCGTGGAACCCCTCTTCAAGCGAGAGCGGGAGAAAAAGGAGATGGCCAAGCTCTTCCAGGCACTGCGCATAGAGGTGAATCACGAGATGGATGCCCTGAAAGAAATGCTCCGCTCTGCCACCGAACTACTCAAGCCGGGAGGAAGACTCTCGGTGATTACCTATCACTCACTGGAAGACCGCATCGTGAAGAACATGATGAAGGCGGGCAATCCAGAGGGCAAGGTAGAACAGGACTTCTTCGGAAGAATCGAGACGCCTTTCAAGCTCGTCAACAACAAGGTAATCATACCAAATACCGATGAGCAGGAGAGAAACCCGAGAAGCCGCAGCGCCAAGTTGAGAATCGCAGAAAAGAAATAGAGTAAATGAGATTATCATGTAACTGCAATCATGTAATGCAATAGAAAATGAAACAAGATAAAGAAAAACCAGAAACAAGCATCCCGGCTGAAGAGCAGAAGACGCAGGTTTCTGAGTCGGCAAAGACCAAGGAGAAAGCACCGACTACTGAAAAGCAGAAGGCGCAGCCGGAAACTCCCAAACCGGCTCCGCAGGCTTCGCTCAAGGAAGTGATTGCCAAGCAGGCCATCGAGGAGGAAGAATCGGGATCTGCCAGCTTCACACTGCGCAAGATTCTGGGTGGTGACATCCTCACCGCACAAATCATCAGAAAGCAGATATGGCTGTTCATGCTCATCGTGTTTTTCATCATTATCTACATATCCAACCGATACAGCATCCAGAAGGACCTCATCGAATTGGACCAACTGCAAAAAGAGCTGCAAGACACGAAATACAGAGCACTGTCAACCAGCAGTCAGATAACAGAGAAGAGTCGTGAAAGCAATGTGCTCAACATGCTGAAGCACAGCAAGGACAGCACCCTGCACATCGCTACACAACCTCCCTACATCATAAACGTACCAGAAGAATGAGCAAGTTTGAGCATAAGAAAATAATGCCGCGCTATAGTGCCATCGCCATCATCATGACCCTGATTGCCACCGCCATCGTAGGAAAAGCACTCTACATCATGACGGCTAAGCACGACTACTGGATGCAGGTTGCCGAGCGACAGAAGAGAGACTCCGTGACCGTGAAGCCTAACCGAGGCAACATCCTGAGCTGCGCAGGACAGCTGATGGCAAGTTCGCTGCCAGAGTTCAAGGTATTCATGGACTTCAAGGCGCTGACCGAAGCCGGCAACGACTCGCTTTGGGATGCCAAGCAGGATTCCATCTGCCAGGGACTCCACAAGATATTCCCGGAGAAGACAGCAGAGGAATTCAAGCGCCATCTCATAGAGGGACGTGGCAAGAAGAGCCGCCACTGGGCGGTATATGGAAGTCGTATCGACTATAACACCTTCACCGAGGTGAAGGCGCTGCCAATTTTCCGCCTCACTCCCTACAAGAGCGGATTCCACTGGGAGGAATACAATGCCCGCACCCGCACCTACGGTTCGCTGGCAGGAAGAACCATCGGAGCCATGTTTGGTGCCAAGGATACCGCCAGATTCGGACTGGAGCTGAGCTATGACTCCATCCTGCGCGGAACCAATGGTATCGTGCATCGCCGCAAGGTGCGCAACAAGTTCCTCGACATCACCGACACCCCTCCTATCGACGGTGCCGACATCGTTACCACCATCGATGTGAGCATGCAGGATCTTGCCGAGCGCTCACTCATCGAAGAGTTGAAGGAAATCAATGCCAACGTGGGTGTAGCCATCGTGATGGATGTGCCTACCGGCGACATCAAGGCCATTGTAAACATGGAAAAATGCTTCGATGGCGAATACAGAGAGATTCACAACCATGCCGTGAGCGACCTTCTGGAGCCGGGTTCGGTATTCAAGCCAGCCTCGCTGCTCGTAGCGCTCGATGATGGCGTGGTAGATACTACCTATCGCGTGGAAACGGGATGTGGTGTCTGGCAGATGTACGGACGAGATATGAAGGACCATAACTGGCGAAAGGGCGGATATGGAATGCTGACCTTCGCAAAGACACTGTGGTACAGTTCTAACATCGGTGTGAGCCGAATCATCGACGACCACTACCACAACTGTCCGGAGAAATTCGTACAAGGCATCTATCGCACCGGTCTGCACGACGACCTGAAGATTCCGCTGGTGGGAGCTACTCCTGCCCGAATCCGAATGCCGCACAGAAACAGCCACGGACAGTATGACAACTGGGCAAAGACCAGCTTGCCATGGATGAGTATCGGATACGAGACGCAGGTGCCACCGATCTCTACCCTCACCTTCTACAACACCATCGCCAACAACGGCAAGATGATGCGTCCTAGATTCGTGAGCAAGGTAGTGAAGAACGGAGAAACCATCATGGAGTTTCCGCCAGAGGTGATGCGCCCACAGATAGCCAAACCGCAATCCATCAAGAAGATGCAGACCATCCTGGAACAGGTGGTTAGCCTGGGACTGGGCAAAAAAGCCGGTTCGCCTAACTTCAAGGTTGCCGGAAAGACCGGTACGGCTCAGGTTTCCAAGGGAGCCGGCGGTTACAAGAGCGGCATTACCAACTATCTGGTGAGCTTCGCCGGCTACTTCCCTGCCGACAATCCGCGCTACAGCTGTATCGTCTGCATTCAGAAATCAGGTTTGCCAGCTTCCGGCGGAAGCATGAGTGGCAAGGTATTCCACGACATTGCCGAAGGCATCATGGCACAGAGCCTGAAACTCGACGTGAAGGATGCCAAGGATTCAGCCTCCATCTTCGTTCCGGACGTGAAGAACGGAAACGTGCTGGCTGCCGACTACGTACTCACCCATCTGGGCATCAAGACCAACACCAACTGGAGTGGAAGCTACGCCAACGGCAATCCTATCTGGGGCAAGGCAGAACGCATAGGAAGCAGAAGTATCAAGCTCATCAAGGAGAAGCAATACGGCAAAAGCACCGTGCCCGATATTACAGGCATGGGAGCCAGAGACGCTATCTTCTGCATGGAGAGCAGAGGAATCAGAACCAGGATTCATGGCAGAGGCAAGGTAATCAAGCAAAGTCTCATGCCGGGAACACCGGCCAAGAAGGGTTCCATCTGTATCATCGAATTGAACTAATATATATAATAAAAGGTGTAAATACATAAAGATATTAAATATGAAGTTACAAGAATTACTCAAAAACATCGAGCCGATTCAGATTGTCGGTGATGCTGATGTAGAGGTTTCGGGCGTAAACATCGACTCCCGAAAGATTAAGGAAGGTCACCTGTTCGTTGCTATCAAGGGCACTCAGGTTGACGGCCACCAGTTTATTTCAAAGGCATTGACCCTGGGCGCAAAGTCGGTTTTGTGCGAGGATATGCCTGAGGAGAAAATCGAAGGCGTAACTTACATTCAGGTAGCATCTACCGAAGATGCTGTAGGTAAAGTGGCTACACTCTTCTATGGTGATCCATCCAAGAAGCTGAAGTTGGTTGGCGTGACTGGCACCAATGGCAAGACTACCATCGCCACCTTATTATATAATATGTTCCGCAAGTTCGGACATAAGTGCGGCCTGCTCTCCACCGTCTGCAATTACATTGAGGGCGAGGCAATTCCTGCCGACCACACTACCCCAGACCCTATCGAGCTGAACATGCTGCTGGGCAAGATGGTAGAGGCAGGATGCGAATACGCCTTCATGGAGTGCTCTTCTCATGCCATCGCACAGAAGCGTATCGGCGGTTTGGAGTTTGCCGGCGGACTGTTCACCAATCTCACCCGCGACCATCTCGACTATCACAAGACATTCGAGAACTACCGCAACGCCAAGAAGGCTTTCTTCGACGGTCTGCCTAAGACTGCCTTCGCCATCACCAATGCCGATGACAAGAACGGCATGATCATGGTACAGAACACCAAGGCTACCGTGAAGACCTACTCTACCCGCTCTATGGCAGACTTCAAGGCAAGGATCCTGGAGTGTCACTTCGGCGGCATGTATCTGGAGATAGATGGCAGAGAGGTAGGCGTACAGTTTATCGGAAAATTCAATGTAAGCAATCTGCTTGCCGTATATGGTGCAGCCGTCATGCTCGGCAAGAAGCCGGAGGATGTACTCGTAGTGATGAGTACCCTTCACAGCGTAAACGGACGACTGGAGCCAATCCAGTCGCCAGAAGGCTATACAGCCATCGTTGACTATGCACATACACCAGATGCATTGGAGAACGTACTGAATGCCATTCACGAAGTTCTCGACGGCAAGGGCGGCGAAGTGATTACCGTCTGCGGTGCCGGTGGAAACCGTGACAAGGGCAAGCGCCCGTTGATGGCACAAGAGGCAGTTAAGCAGAGCGATAAGGTTATCATCACCAGCGACAATCCTCGCTTCGAAGAGCCACAGGACATCATCAACGATATGCTGGCTGGTCTCAACGCCCAGCAGATGAAGACGGTGATCAGCATCGTTGACCGCAAGGAAGCAATCCGCACAGCCTGCATGCTGGCCAAGAAGGGCGATGTAATCCTCGTTGCCGGAAAGGGACATGAAGACTACCAGGAGATCAAGGGCGTGAAGCATCATTTTGACGACAAGGAAGTGCTTCGCGAAATCTTCGGTATCGACAAGTAGTATTATCATCTAATAGAAAAAGAGAAGAAGAAAAATGTTATACTATCTTTTTAGATTTCTGGAGCAGTGGGGCATTACAGGTTCCCACATGTGGGGTTACATTTCATTCCGTGCCCTGCTCGCACTGATTTTATCACTCGTCATCTCTGCATGGTTTGGCGAGAAGTTCATCAAGTACCTCAAGAGCAAGCAGATTACCGAGACCCAGCGCGATGCCAGCATCGACCCATTCGGCATAAAGAAGATCGGTGTCCCATCCATGGGTGGCGTCATCATCATCCTAGCCATCCTCGTACCGGTATTGCTGCTCGGCAGATTGCGCAACATCTATCTGATCCTGATGATCATCACCACCGTTTGGCTTGGTTTCCTCGGTGGTATGGATGACTTCATCAAGATTTTCAAGCGCGACAAAGAAGGCTTGAAGGGTAAGTACAAGATTGTGGGACAGGTGGGCATAGGCCTCATCGTAGGTCTGGTGCTCTGGGCTTCACCTGACGTGAAGATGAACGAGAACCTCGCCATCGAACGCCAGGGACAGGAGACCGTGGTGAAACACCGCACAGAAGCAAGGAAATCGCTGAAGACTACGATTCCGTTCTTCAAGGGTCACAACCTGGATTACTCCAACATTACCAGCTTCTGCGGCAAATACAAGGTGGCTGCAGGCTGGATTCTCTTTGTAATCATGACCATCTTCGTGGTTACCGCCGTTTCCAACGGTGCCAACCTCAACGATGGAATGGATGGAATGTGTGCCGGAAACTCCGCCATCATAGGTGTGGCATTAGGCATTCTTGCGTATGTGTCGTCGCACATCGAGTTTGCCGCCTACCTCAACATCATGTATATTCCTGGCTCCGAGGAGCTGGTGGTATTCTTCTGTGCCTTTATCGGAGCCCTCATCGGCTTCCTCTGGTACAATGCCTACCCTGCGCAGGTGTTCATGGGCGATACCGGTTCGCTCACCATCGGCGGAATCATCGCCGTGGGCGCCATCATCATCCACAAGGAGCTGATGCTGCCTATCCTCTGCGGAATCTTCTTCGTAGAGAGCCTCAGCGTGATGATGCAGGTATATTACTACAAGCTGGGTAAGCACAGAGGCATCAAGCAGCGCATCTTCAAGCGCACGCCTATCCACGACAACTTCCGCACACAGGACAGCCAGCTGGATCCAGACTGCAAGTATCTGTGGAAGAAGCCTCGCAACTGCTACCACGAATCAAAGATTACCATCCGTTTCTGGATCGTGACCATCATCCTGGCAGCACTCACCATCATCACATTGAAGATAAGATAAAACAAAGGCTCTTATCAGCCTGACAAGATAAAGATACAACAATGAGCAAAATTGTAATTTTAGGAGCTGGCGAAAGTGGCGCAGGTGCTGCCGTGCTGGCGAAAAAAGAGGGATTCGAGGTATTTGTCTCTGACATGTCTAAGATCAAGGACAACTACAAGAAGTTGATGGACGACCACGGCATTGAGTGGGAAGAGGGACATCATACTGAAGAGAAAATCTTAGACGCTGATGAAGTCATCAAGAGCCCGGGCATTCCTAAGGAAGCCCCTATGATTCAGAAACTGATGGCAAAGGGTACTCCTATCATCAGCGAAATTGAATTTGCAGGCAGATATACAGATGCCAAGATGATCTGCATCACAGGTAGCAACGGCAAGACCACAACTACTTCGCTGATCTATCACATCATCAAGTCGGCTGGCTACGATGTAGGACTGGCTGGCAATATCGGCAAGAGTCTGGCGCTGCAGGTGGCAGAGACACCTCATAAGTACTACGTCATCGAGCTGAGCAGTTTCCAGCTTGACAACATGTACGAATTCCGTGCCAACGTGGCAATCCTGCTCAACATCACTCCAGACCATCTGGACCGCTACGAGTTCAAGATGCAGAACTATACCGATGCCAAGATGCGCATCACTCAGAACCAGACAGAGGAAGACAGCTTCATCTTCTGGAACGATGATCCTATCGTGCAGAAGGAACTGGAGAAGTATGACCTCAAGTCACACCTCTGCCCATTCTCAGAATTCAACGAGGAAGGATGCGTGGGCTACATCGAGGACGGCAAGTACAAGCTCAACTTCCCATCAGCCTTCGAGATGCCACAGGCAGACATGAGCCTACGCGGCAAGCACAACATCTACAACAGCCTGGCAGCCGGACTTGCCTGCAACATCGTTGGCATCGACCACGAGACCCTACACAAGGGCCTCAGCGACTTCCCAGGCGTAGAGCACCGACTGGAGAAGGTGGGCAAGTTCAAGGGAGTTTACTATGTAAACGACTCAAAGGCTACCAATGTGGATGCTTGCTGGTACGCTCTGGAGAGCATGACAACCCCTACCATCCTCATCATCGGTGGTAAGGACAAGGGCAACGATTACAACCAGATCAAGGACCTGGTAAAGGAGAAGTGTGCTGGTATCGTATATCTCGGAGCCGACAACCAGAAGCTGCACGACAACTTCGACGCCCTGGGCATTCCTGTTCGCGACACCCACAGCATGAAAGACTGCGTGGCAGCCTGCCAGGAACTTGCCAAGCCAGGCGACACCGTATTACTGAGCCCATGCTGCGCCAGCTTCGACCTCTTCAAGAACATGGAGGACCGCGGCGAGCAGTTCAAGGCCCTGGCAAGAGCCATCGGTGAATAACTTTTCATCTGGCAAGAACTTAAGTGATAATAATTTTAGAGATAGGACAGTTAAGAAATGAACAATAAGACCATAGGCAACATATTCAAGGGAGACAAGGTCATCTGGATGGTCTTCTTCTTTCTCTGTATGATAAGCATCATAGAGGTGTATTCCGCCTCTAGCTCCTTGTCGTACAAGAGTGGTAACTATATGGCGCCGGTAATACGCCATATAGGTCTCCTTTTTCTAGGCTTAGGCACCATGATATGTATGCTCAAGGTTAAGTGTAAGTACTTCAAGATCGTCACTCCTTTTGTGATATTTCCATCTCTGGGCTTACTCATCTGGGTTTTGATAGCGGGACAATCCACCAATGGTGCATCCCGCTGGATTAACCTGGTGGGCATCCAGTTTCAGCCTTCGGAAATAGCCAAGGGAGCGGTGGTGCTGGTAGTGGCACAGATTCTCAGTGCAATGCAGACGCAGAATGGTGCAGAACGGAGAGCCTTCAAGTATGTCTTGACGGCCTGCTGCCCGTTTATCATCCTCATCGGAATTGAGAACTTATCCACAGCCATGCTTCTGTGCATCACCATCTTATGCATGATGATCATCGGAAGAGTACCTATGAGTCAGATAGGCAAACTCGTGGGCAGCGTCTTGATATTTATCTGCGTTGTCTTCGCCGGCGTCATGATCGTGGGTGAAGACAAGGAAAACGGAGAAAACAAGCCGGAAAATACGCTCACAGAGAACATCAACGAGAAGGAAGAAGCACCAGGTATGGCAGAGAAGATGTTCCATCGAGCAGATACCTGGAAAGCACGTATCGACAAGTTTATCAATTCCAAGCCAGTGGCTCCGGAAGACGTGGATCTGGATAAGGATGCGCAGGTGGCCCATGCCAACATCGCCATCGCCTCATCGAATATCGTGGGAAAGGGACCGGGAAACTCCGTAGAACGAGATTTCCTATCTCAAGCTTTCTCCGACTTCATCTACGCCATCATCATCGAGGAAATGGGACTGTGGGGTGCCTTCTTTGTGGCATTCCTCTACATCATTCTGCTCTTCAGAGCCGGACGAATCGCCAACCGGTGTGAGAACACATTCCCAGCATTCCTGTGCATGGGGCTTGCCATCATGCTGGTTATCCAGGCACTGTTCAACATGGCTGTAGCTGTGGGCTTGGCACCGGTTACTGGTCAGCCACTTCCGCTCATCAGCCGAGGTGGAACCTCAACCATCATCAACTGTCTCTACCTGGGCATCATCTTAAGCATCAGTAGAACCGCAAAAAAGAAAGATTTGCCTCAAAACGAAGCAAATTTTGACAAATTTGCTGCTGCATAACAAAAGAGTATCATAAATAAGGTAAAAAATGCCATTAAATGGATTTTTTTGCTTACCTTTGCGTGAAAATTGTTGACCCTCGGGTCGTAAACAAGAATGGATTATGAATAATGAACTGAGAATTATCATAAGTGGAGGCGGTACAGGCGGTCATATATTCCCTGCCGTATCCATCGCAAACGCCATCAAGGCAAAGCGCCCTGATGCCAAAATATTGTTTGTTGGAGCACTCGGCAGAATGGAAATGCAGCGTGTTCCTGCAGCTGGTTATGAAATTAAAGGATTGCCTATCTGCGGTTTCGACAGAAAGCATCTGCTCAAGAACATCGCTGTTCTCTTCAAGATATGGAAGAGCCAGCACATGGCCAAGAGCATCATCAAGAATTTCAAGCCGATGGCTGCTGTAGGTGTGGGCGGATACGCCAGCGGTCCTACACTCAACGTTTGCGCTAGCAAAGGTATTCCATGCCTCATCCAGGAACAGAACTCATACGCAGGTGTGACCAACAAGCTCCTGGCAAAGAAGGCAGAAAAGATATGCGTGGCTTACGAAGGAATGGAACGTTTCTTCCCTGCCGACAAAATCATCATGACGGGAAATCCAGTACGCCAGAACGTATTGGAGACTACCCTCACCAAGGAAGAAGCACGAAAGCAGTTCGGTCTCGACCCTGACAAGAAAACCATCCTGCTCGTGGGCGGAAGCCTCGGTGCAAGAACCATCAACGAGAGCGTGCTTCAGCACCTCGACCTCGTGAAGGAAAGCGGCGTGCAGTTTATCTGGCAGACAGGTAAGTACTACAACGCAGCCATCATGGAGCAACTCAAGGGCAAGGAACTGCCAATGCTCAAGGTTACAGACTTCATCAGCGACATGGGCGCAGCTTACAAGGCTGCCGACCTCGTGATCAGCCGTGCCGGAGCCAGCAGTATCAGTGAGTTCTGCCTCATCGGAAAGCCAGTCATCCTCGTCCCAAGCCCTAACGTGGCAGAAGACCATCAGACCAAGAATGCCATGGCACTGGTAAACAAGGATGCAGCCATCTACGTGAAAGATGCTGATGCGCCAAACGAATTGCTCCAGAAAGCCATCAACACTGTCAAGAACGAGGATAAACTCAACTCACTCTGTGAGAACATCAAGAAATTAGGATTAAAGAACTCAGCCGACGTCATCGCCGACGAAGTAATCAAATTAGCAACAAGATAATGGAAATCAAGGATATTAAAGCAGTTTATTTAGTAGGTGCAGGCGGCATCGGTATGAGCGCCATCGCCAGATACTTCCTCAGCAAGAAGTTGGTTGTAGCCGGATACGACAAGACTCCTTCCAATCTCACTCACGAGTTGGAGAAAGAAGGAATGCTCATCCACTACGAAGAGAATGTAGATCTCATCCCTGAGGCTTGCAAGGATGCCAAGAACACGCTGGTTGTCTATACACCAGCCATCCCTGCTGAGCACAAGGAGCTGGTTTACTTCCGCGAGAATGGATTCACCATCGAGAAGCGTGCACAGGTTCTGGGTACTCTGACCCGCACCCACAAGGGACTGTGCGTGGCAGGTACACACGGCAAGACTTCTACTTCTACCATGTGTGCCCACATCATGCACCAGAGCCATCTCGACTGCAATGCCTTCCTCGGAGGAATCTCCAAGAACTATGGCACCAACTACATTCTCTCAGACAAGAGCGACTTCGTAGTCATCGAGGCAGATGAGTTTGACCGCAGTTTCCACTGGTTGCGCCCATGGATGAGCGTCATCACATCTACAGATCCTGATCACCTCGACATCTATGGTACCAAGGAGGCTTATCTCGAAAGCTTCCGTCACTATACAGAATTGATTCAGCCGGGCGGTGCGCTCATCATCCACAAAGACCTGGAGATGAAGCAGCACGTACAGGACGGCGTCAAGATATACGAATACAGCCAGGACGAAGGCGACTTCCACGCTGAGAACATCAAGATAGAGAATGGCGGAATCACATTCGACTTCATCTCTCCTATCGAAAACGTTACAGGCATAGAGCTCGGACAGCCAGTGCCAATCAACATCACAAATGGTGTGGCAGCAATGGCAATGGCACAGCTGAATGGTTGTACCGCCGATGAGCTTCGCAACGGAATGAAGACATACGGAGGCGTGGACCGCCGCTTCGACTTCAAGATCAAGAACGACAAGCTCGTATTCCTTTCCGACTACGCTCATCATCCAAAAGAGATTTACCAGAGTGCAAAGAGTATTCGTGAGCTTTACAAAAATCGCAAGATTACAGCCATCTTCCAGCCTCACCTCTATACCCGCACCCGTGATTTCTACAAGGACTTTGCCAACAGCCTGAGTCTCCTCGATGAAGTCATCCTCTGCGATATCTATCCTGCTCGCGAGCAGCCTATCCCAGGAGTTACCTCCAAGCTCATCTACGACAACCTGAAACCAGGTGTAGAGAAGAGCATGATTCACAAGGAAGATGTACTCGGCCTGGTGAAGAGACGTGACTTCGACGTACTCGTCGTTCTGGGAGCTGGCGATCTGGACAACTACGTTCCAGAGATCACAAAGATTCTAGAATCAAAATAAGCCCCGAAGATAGGGACTTATGCAAACAAGAACAAAGTAATCAATGCATATCAATTGGCAGAAAACCCTACTCATCACCCTGGATGTTGCACTGGCAACCTATCTGGGATTCGCTTTCACCAAGTTTAACAAACCTGATGAAAAGGGAATGCTATGCACCAAGGTAAACATCAACATTGAGGATGAGATGACCAACGGCTTTCTGAATGCAAAGGAAATCAAGAAGAGACTGGAGATAAAAAAGCTCTATCCCCTGGAGAAACCGCTGAACAACGTAAACGCCAGAAAGATAGAGGAAACCTTAAAGACCAGCCCCTTCGTGAAGACCGCAGAATGCTACAAGACGCAAGACGGACTGGTGGATATCTACCTCACCCAGCGTATGCCAATTGTGAGAATCAAGAGCATCAACAACGAGGACTACTATATAGATGATCATTATCAGGTAATGCCCAACACCAACTATACGAGCGACATCATCATCGCCACAGGCAACATCAACAAATGGTTTGCCCAGAAATACATATCGCTGGTAAGCAAGACCCTGATGAAGAACAATCTTTGGAGAAATCAGATAGAGCAGATCAACGTACTGCCCGACAGGGGCATTGAACTGGTGCCACGAGTAGGAAACCACATTATATATATAGGTAACCTGCCGGAAAGCAATATCATCAGCAAAAGAGAACAAGATGTAGAAGACTTCATCAACAAGAAAATGGACCGTCTGGAAAAGTTCTACAAATATGGTCTCTCTCAAGCTGGCTGGAACAAATACTCATACATCAACATCGAGTTTGACAACCAGATAATTTGCACAAAGCATCATAACAGCTAATTTTATAATTGAAACAGAAAAAGATAATATATAAAGACTATGCCAAAGGAATTTATTGTAGCTATCGAGCTTGGCTCATCTAAGATGACAGGTATAGCTGGTCAGAAGAATTTAGACGGCAGCATCACTGTGCTGGCTACCGTCGAGGAAAACTCGTCTTCTTGTATCAGAAAGGGTGTTATCTATAACATCGACAAAACATGCCAGTGCCTCACTAGCATCATCAAGAAGTTGAAGAACTTCCTCAAACAAGATATTACCCAGGTTTACGTGGGTGTAGGAGGCAGATCTATCAGAAGCCTCAAGAACGTCATCGTGAAAGATCTGCCAGGCGCATCTATCATCTCGCAGGATATGATTAATGAGCTGATGGACATCAACCGCAACATGACTTATCCAGACCAAGAAATTCTTGACGCTGCAACACAGGAATACAAGATAGATAACCAGTACCAGATTGACCCTGTAGGCATACAGTGCAGCCATCTGGAAGGTATCTTCCTGAATATCCTTTGGCGCAAGAACTTCTATAACAATATCAACACCTGCTTCGAGAATGCAAATATCTCGATTGCGGAGATGTATCTCGCACCATTGGCTATGGCAGACAGCGTATTGACCGACTCTGAGAAGAGAGCCGGATGTATGCTCGTTGACCTGGGTGCCGACACCACTACCGTATCCGTTTACTACAAGGGTATCCTGCGCCATCTCTCTGTCATCCCATTGGGTGGAAACAACATCACCAAGGACTTGACTTGCCTCCAGCTCGAGGATGCTGATGCAGAAAAGATGAAGCTGAAATATGCAAAGGCCTACACCGATATCAGCAATATCGACCCAACACTCAACTACTCTGTTGACAAGGACAGAACCATAGAGAGCAAAAAGTTTATCGAGATTGTTGAGGCTCGTGTGGAGGAAATCGTAGAAAATGCATGGTTCCAGGTACCTGCAGAATTCTCTGATAAGCTGATGGGTGGTATCATCCTCACCGGCGGTGGAAGCAATATGCCAGAAATCGATAAGGTATTCAAGACTCATACCCATATCGACAAGGTACGCATCGCGAAGTTTGTTACCCAGACAGTCAACTCAAAGGATCCTAAGATCACCAATCATACTGGTATGATGAATACCGTATTGGGACTCCTGGCTAAGGGCGACATGAACTGCGCTGGCAGCGAATTCAACAACGACCTTTTCGACAACCTCGACAACCGTCCTACAACAGGAACAGGTGCAGAAGCCCACAAGGCTCCTCGCAACCCGAACGAGACAGTAGGCACCGGCGTGGTATTGACTGCAGCCGAAAAGCAGAAGGCTGAAGAAGAGGCTCGCCGCAAGAGAGAACAGGAAGAGGAAGAGGCAAGACTCCTGGCAGAAAAGGAAGCCGAAGAAGAAGCAAAACGCAGAAAAGAGAACAGCCTCGTTCACAAGTTCATGAGAGGATTCAAGAAATTCGTGAAGGATACCATCTCTGAGGAAGAATAATATAATCATATTTTAGAATAGACTATTATGCTAGATAACACAAATACTCCACATATTCTGGACTTTGGAGAGCCAGAAAAGGAAAACAGCATCATCAAGGTGATTGGTGTAGGTGGTGGCGGTGGTAACGCTGTCAACCACATGTACCGTGAAGGCATCCACGACGTAAGCTTCGTATTGTGTAACACTGATAATCAGGCGCTCAACGATTCTCCAGTACCTGTACATCTGCAGTTGGGCAAGGAAGGTCTGGGAGCCGGCAACAAGCCTGCCAAGGCTCGCCAGGCTGCCGAGGAAACCCTGGAAGAGATCAAGCACATGCTGAACGACGGCACCAAGATGGCTTTCATCACTGCTGGAATGGGTGGTGGTACAGGAACCGGTGCTGCGCCTGTCATCGCAAAAGTGAGCAAGGAACTCGGAATCCTTACCGTTGGTATCGTAACCATTCCTTTCCGCTTCGAAGGTCCTAAGAAGATCGACCAGGCACTGGATGGTGTAGAAGAGATGTCTAAGCACGTAGATGCGCTGCTGGTTATCAACAACGAGCGTCTCCGCCAGATTTATCCAGACCTCGCAGTACTCGATGCCTTCGGAAAGGCAGACGACACCTTAAGCGTTGCAGCAAAGAGTATTGCTGAAATCATCACCGTTCACGGACTCATCAACCTTGACTTCAACGACGTGAAGACCGTATTGAAGGATGGTGGCGTTGCCATCATGAGTACTGGTTACGGTGAAGGTGAAGGTCGTGTCAAGATGGCGATTGAGGATGCATTGAACTCACCTTTGCTCAACGACAACGATGTATTCAACTCCAAGAAGATTTTGCTGAGCATTGCTTTTGCCAGTGAGAAGAAGGACAATCCTGGTTTGACTATGGATGAGATGAACGATGTAAACGACTTCATGGAGAAGTTTGGAGACGACTTTGAGTTGAAGTGGGGACTCGCCATTGATCCAGAGTTGGGCAGCCGTGTCAAGGTTACCGTATTGGCAACAGGTTTCGGACTCGAAGACGTAGAGGGAATGAACCGCCACATGAAGAAGCATACAGAAGAGGAAGCTCGCCGTATCGCAGAAGAGGAAGAGACAAGGGCAGAGCGTCAGAACAGACGCGAGCGCTACTATGGTTCAGACGGCAACTCTACCCAGTATAAGCGTCATCCACACATCTTCCTGTTCCGTCCTGAGGATCTCGACAATGAGGATGTAATCCTTCAGGTAGAGAATACACCAACCTTCAAGCGCACCCGTCAGACTCTCGAAGACATCCGCAATCTGGCTTCTGGCAACGCAGAAACGGAGGAGGCTAAGAAGAAAGACGATAACGACACAGTACAGGGAGTCATTAGCTTCGCCTAGGGAACCGTTCCTTAAGCAAACAACTCCTGTAGAACAGAAAAGCTTTTCAGTTCCGGGAATCCCGGAACATGAATCCTATAATATTGCAATATCACCTCTACACAGCGGTTTCGATCCAATCGGGACATTGTGTAGAGGTGCATTGTTTCATAGCTCAGGCGAAGCAGCCCCAACATACGTAAAGAATCCTCTTTATTTAAATAATGTACGTGTGTAGGCACGAAGGATACAAAACGGCCTTCCTCCAAGTCGAAGAAATCGCCATGCGCACCACTCTCAAGGTTAGGCGAAAATCCAAGAAAGAAGGTTAGCCGAACCATAAAGACAATATGGAAATTGGCATAATTCCCCTGTGCCTGGTCGAGCCACGCCACACTCTCCTCTATGAAGGAAAACAATGGAACATTCACCTGCTCGTTCCTGGTGGCTTGCCCCAAAAGCTCTGCCAGAAACATAGACATCGCCAACTTGTAAGGCGAAAAGGGAAGATCCACAAAGGGAAGAGCGATGAATACATCCTTCAATCGCTGCAAGTTAGCTTTCGGACGATGATCGAACTCCAGGTTGAGAATCATCAAGGGCTGAAACAGCTGACGCTTCATCTTCGCCTTAGAAGACTTGGGTATTTTGACCATAAAAGAGACTCTGCCCAACTTTTCGGTGAAGAAATCCACGATAAGTTGTGCATCCCCATACTTAATGGTCTGTAGTACGATAGCTCTAGTTTTTACTTCCATTTTGTCTATAATTATTAAAAAACAGGGCAAAATTACAAAAAAACAAGCATTTAGCGAAAATTTTCGCAGAAAAATTTGCAAGATTCAAATAAAAGTAGTAACTTTGCACCCGCAAATAAGCAATGGTCCCTTCGTCTATCGGTTAGGACGAGAGATTTTCATTCTCTAAAGAGCAGTTCGACTCTGCTAGGGACTACAAACATTAATAAAGAATATAAAAATAAAACATAGAGATGGCAAATCACAAATCATCAGTAAAGAGAATCCGTCAGGACAAGAAGAAGGCTTTGCATAACAAGTACTATGCAAAGACTATGCGCAATGCCGTTCGCAAGTTGCGCAACATGACTGACAAGGAGGAGGCTGCAAAGCTCTATCCTACAGTACAGAAGCTTTTGGACAAGTTGGCTAAGATCAACGTTATTCACGAGAACAAGGCTGCAAACTTGAAGTCTGGTCTTACACAGCACATCGCTAAGTTGGCCTAACTTCCAAGTTAAAGCAAAAGAGATAAATAAGGCTGCTATCCTTCATAAAGGGGTTGCAGCCTTACTCTTTTTTATACCCCTTCGACCTTCAACACATCACCACCTTATTTTTTTCTCCTTTTTCGCTAATTTTCACAAAGAAAACTAGCTGTTTCTCAGCTTTTTTTTGTATCTTTGCACGGAAATAAGACAATTCTAAAAATGGCAGAAAATCAAAACACCGCAAATAATTACTCAGCGAGCAACATCCAGGTTCTTGAAGGCTTGGAAGCTGTTCGCAAACGTCCGGCAATGTACATTGGAGACATTTCCGAAAAGGGTCTTCACCACTTGGTAAACGAGACCGTTGATAACTCTATCGACGAGGCGATGGCTGGTTACTGTACCGACATCGAGGTTACCATCAATGAGGACAACTCTATCACTGTAGAAGACAATGGCCGTGGTATTCCTGTGGATATGCACGAGAAGCTTCATAAGTCAGCCCTCGAAGTCGTAATGACCGTGCTCCATGCCGGTGGTAAGTTCGACAAGGGTTCCTACAAGGTATCTGGTGGTTTGCACGGTGTGGGTGTAAGTTGTGTAAACGCACTTTCTACCCACATGTTGTCACAGGTGTTCCGTGGCGGCAAAATCTACCAGCAGGAATATGAGAAGGGTAAGCCTCTCTATCCTGTCAAGGTGGTAGGCGAGACCAACAAGCGCGGTACACGCCAGCAGTTCTGGCCAGACCCAACAATCTTTACTCACACAGTCTATAAATGGGACATCATCGCCAACCG
Source organism: Segatella sinensis (assembly GCF_040095255.1). Classification (NCBI taxonomy): domain Bacteria; kingdom Pseudomonadati; phylum Bacteroidota; class Bacteroidia; order Bacteroidales; family Prevotellaceae; genus Segatella; species Segatella sinensis. The sequence continues at coordinate 58,860 of NZ_JBBNGE010000001.1, forward strand.
TATGCGCGAGTTGGCATTCCTCAACGCAGGTATCAAGATTACCTTGAAAGATCTGCGCCCAGACGAGGAAGGCAAGACCAAGGAGCAGGTTTTCCATGCGAAGGATGGTTTGAAGGAATTCGTTCGCTACGTGGATCGCCATCGCACCCACCTCTTCGATGACGTCATCTACCTGAAGACAGAGAAGCAGGGTATTCCTATTGAGATTGCCGTGATGTACAACACAGACTATTCTGAGAATATCCACTCATACGTGAACAATATCAATACCATCGAGGGTGGTACCCACCTGACTGGTTTCCGTATGGCGTTGACCCGTACCCTGAAGGCTTACGCAGAAGCTGACCCAGCCATCTCTAAGCAGATTGAGAAGGCAAAGGTAGAGATTGCACCAGAAGACTTCCGCGAGGGTCTTACCGCCGTTATCTCTATCAAGGTAGCAGAACCTCAGTTTGAGGGCCAGACCAAGACCAAGCTCGGAAACAGCGAGGTTCAGGGAGCCGTCCAGCAGGCGGTAAATGAAGCTTTGGCTGATTACCTGGAGGAGCATCCAGACGAAGCTAAGCGCATCTGCGAGAAGGTGGTATTGGCTGCTACTGCACGTATTGCAGCCCGCAAGGCACGTGAAAGCGTACAGCGCAAGAACTTCATGACAGGTGGTGGTCTGCCTGGTAAGCTTGCAGACTGTTCCATGAAGGATCCTAAGGAATGCGAGATTTTCCTTGTCGAGGGTGATTCCGCTGGTGGTTCAGCCAAGCAGGGTCGCGACCGTTTCCGCCAGGCTATTCTCCCATTGCGTGGTAAGATTCTGAACGTAGAAAAGGTTCAGTGGCATAAAGTATTCGAAGCTGAGTCTGTCATGAACATTATCCAGAGTATCGGAGTTCGCTTCGGTGTAGATGGTGAGGACAGCAAGGAAGCCAACACAGACAAGCTGCGTTACGACAAGATTATCATCATGACCGATGCCGACGTCGATGGTTCCCACATCGACACGCTGATCATGACATTGTTCTATCGCTTCATGCCTAAAGTTATCGAGGAAGGCCACTTGTATATCGCTACCCCACCTCTCTACAAGTGTACTTACCGCAGCAAGGTAAGCGAGTATTGCTATACAGAGCAGCAGCGCCAGGCTTTCATCGACAAGTATGGCGAGGGCACAGAAGATAAGAATATCCACACCCAGCGATACAAAGGTTTGGGTGAGATGAACCCAGAGCAACTTTGGGAAACCACTATGGACCCAGCAACACGCTTGCTCAAGCAGGTTACCATCGAGAATGCAGCTCAGGCTGACGAGATTTTCTCTATGCTGATGGGCGACGATGTGGAGCCACGCCGAGAGTTCATCGAGCAGAACGCAACATACGCCAATATCGACGCATAAAGCGAACACCATATATTGGGGGCAGACTCTGCAGGAGTCTTCCCCCTTTTTTAGGTTGCAGCCTTCAAAAAGCAACAACCCCGACATCATGTTTTTACAACTAACAAAACTAAATTTATGAAGCATCGGCTTTTTACGTTTGCGCTAGCTGCCTCAACGTTCTTGAACTGCCAGGCGGCAACAGTTAGTAAAACTCCCCTACCCAACAAGTTGTGGTACAACAAACCTGCATACGCCTTCGAAGAGTCACTGCCACTGGGCAATGGCAAACTGGGTGCGCTGGTTTACGGCGGAGCCAACAATGATTCCATCCAGCTCAATGATATCACCCTATGGACGGGCGTTCCTGTAAACCCTGACGAAGGTGGCGAAGCCTACAAGTGGATTTCCAAAATCAGAGAAGCCCTGTTTAAGGAAGATTACAAGACAGCCGATTCCCTGCAGCACTATGTACAAGGACACAACTCGGAGTTCTATCAGCCGCTGGGCATGATCAATATCATAGACTGCAACCAGGGAGAATTTACTGATTACTATCGTGAGTTAAATCTCGACAAATCCCTTGCTACAGTACAATTCAAGCGCAATGGCATCCAGTACACCAAGGAGTATTTTGCTTCACATCCTGACAAGATGATCGCCATCAAGTTGAGTGCCTCTCAAAAGAGAGCCATCAACAGCGACATATCCCTGACCTCCCTCATTCCTCATCAGGTGAAAGCATCCAGAGGACAAATCACCATGACAGGTCATGTTCTGGGAGATGAAGCCAACAGTACGCATTACTGTGCGATGCTGCATGTAAAGAACACCGACGGACAGGTATGGGCTGACGATTCAGTGCTCCATCTAAAAGATGTAAGCGAGGCTATCATTTATCTTGTCAACGAGACAAGCTACAATGGCTTCGACAAACACCCGGTGAAAGAAGGGGCTCCGTATATCGAAAGAGTATCTGATGATGCCTGGCATCTTGCCAACTTCACCTATGATGAATTCAAGCAGCGTCATATCGCTGATTACAGGAAACTCTTTGATAGAGTAAGCCTGAACCTGAAAGGTGCCAAGTTTGACGCTTCCCGCCCTACCGACCAGCAGTTGCTCGCCTATAGCGACAATCACGAAAGCAACCCTTATCTAGAACAGCTCTACTTCCAATATGGCAGATACCTGCTCATCAGCAGTAGCCGCACCAAGGGAGTACCAGCCAATCTGCAGGGACTCTGGGCACCAGCCCTCCGCTCTCCATGGCGTGGCAACTATACCATCAACATCAATCTGGAAGAAAATTACTGGCCGGCAGAAGTTGCCAATCTTTCCGAGCTGGTTGCTCCTGTAGATGGATTGGTAGAAGGCTTGTCGGTAACAGGTCGCCACAATGCCCAGCACTTCTACGGCATCGATAAGGGATGGTGTGCCGGACATAATACCGATGCGTGGGCGATGAGCAACCCTGTGGGAACCGGAAACGAGAGCCCACAATGGAGCAATTGGGCGATGGGTGGAGCCTGGCTTGTAGAAACCCTCTGGGATCACTACGACTATACCCGTGACACGGAATATCTCCGCAATACAGCCTATCCTTTGATGAAGGGCGCTGCCGATTTCCTGTTAGCGTGGCTCATCCCAGACCCGCACAATCCGAACGAACTGATTACAGCCCCTTGCACATCGCCAGAGGCAGATTATATTACCGATAAGGGCTACCGTGGCAGCAGTTTCTATGGTGGAACCGCCGACCTTGCCATCATCCGTGAGCTCTTCAAGAACACTATCAAGGGAGCGAAAGCCCTAGGTATCGACAGTGATTACCAGCAGCAGTTGCAAGCTGCTCTCAATCGCCTGCGTCCTTACCACATTGGAAAGCGAGGCAACCTGATGGAGTGGTATCACGATTGGGATGACCAGGATTGGCATCATCGCCATCAGTCTCACCTGCTCGGTCTCTATCCGTTCCACCAGATTTCGGTAGCAAAGACACCCGAGCTTGCTGCAGCTGCAACCAAGACTTTGGAAATCAAGGGCGACAATTCTACTGGTTGGAGCACAGGCTGGAGAATCAACCTCTGGGCTCGTCTGCATCGTGCCGACAAGGCTTACCAGATATACCGCAAGTTGCTCACCTACGTTAGTCCTGAGGTTTACAAGGATAGCAAGCATCACAGTGGCGGTACCTATCCTAACCTCTTCGATGCCCATCCACCATTTCAGATAGACGGCAACTTCGGAGGAACTGCAGGTGTTTGCGAGATGCTGATGCAATGCGATGGTGAAACGATGAATTTGCTCCCTGCTCTTCCACAGGAATGGCAGGCAGGAGAAATAAGAGGTCTAAAGGCCCGTGGCAACTATGGCGTATCGCTCGCATGGAACAAAGGCAAATTGACTCAGGCAACCATCACCAGCAAAAACGAGGGTAATCTGACTATCCTCTATAATGGCAAACAGAAAATCCTTACCTTCAAGGCAGGAGAAACAAAGACCATCAGATAAAAGATCCATATCCATCTTATCTATATCTATAGAGTAAAAGACTATAGTTATCTATCAGAATAAAAGACAAAACATTAAAGAAAAGGACAAAAGTAATTCAATGAGATACATAACAACTCTCATCATTTCTATACTTTGGGTACTGAGCTCCCATGCACAGGAGTTCGGTATCCACTGGATATCCTATCCCCTGCCCAACGATTCTTCTGAGGTATGGTTTCGCCAAAGCTACATCATGGACGAGCGCCCTACCCAAGCCTTTATGAACATAGCAAGCACAGGCAACTACAAACTCTATATCAATGAGAGAAACGTAACGGGAAGCCTGAAATTCGATGGTATCAAGGACAGCATTCTTCTGAACCGAACCATCGACGTAACCCGCTTCCTCAAAAATGGCGAGAATGTAATTGCTGTATGGTACGCCCCACAAGGCAAGCCTAGCTACGGCAAGCAACTCTCACTGGAATTCTACGGATGGCAGCAGGACAGCATTCCATTCTATCAGAAAGCAGACGGCAAATGGTTCTGCCGACAACTCAAGGAATGCAGCAATGGAAAAGGCGAACGCTTCCATGCCCGCACCAATACGCAGGCTTGGAAATCTGAGGAATATCACCCTTACGGATGGATTCACCCTACAGGTTGCGTCATCACAGACGAATACAGACAGGATACAGCTTATGTAGCGAATTATAAAGCCTTCTGCGACAAGAAGGTTATCAAGGACGAGAACAAGCTCTACAAGGTATTGAAGCCAGCCTATACATACAGAGACTCCACAGGTTACAACATCGACTTTGGCAGACCTTTCTATGGCACCATCCGCCTTACGCTGCGAGGAGCTGGCAAAGGAACCAGATTAAAGATCAATGATTTCCTGTACATCTGCAACGGAGAACTGGATGAGCAGGCATTCTGCCGATTTAAATTCAGCAAGCAAAAGATATACACACTTTCCTGGAAAGGAATATTCAAGGAAAGTGATATCGTGGATATTGAAGGATTAGAGATTTCGGAATAAGCTACCAAGCTTTTCGAAATCTCTTTTTTTATTAATCTTCCAAGTCGGCAAGCAACTGCTCTGCCACTTCGCAAAGCTCATCATACCATTCCATACCGAACTTCTCAATCAGCGGACCTTCCAGGAACTTATAAACCGGAAGATTCAACTCTTCACCCTTCTTGATGGCATCCTTGCAGATGCGCCATTTGTTATAGTTGATACCATACACCTCGTTGCCGAAATCCTTGGCACGGATTGGATACAAAGCACAGGAGATAGGCTTTTTGAACTTCGACTTTCCTTCGCGATAAGCACGCTCCAAGGCACAGAGACAACAATTCGGGATCGTATGTCCATCGCCCAGGTCTTGCAAATCCTGATAGCAGGTAAACACACAATCCTTACCATTCACGATGCTCGTCACCAAATCGCCTTCAATATCGGTATAAGCCACGCCCTGCTTATCTATGATAGCCTGGGCAGAGGCCGAGAGATCATCCCAAACTACATCCAGCGCATTCTCAATCTCCATAATCTCATCCAAGGTAACAGGAGCTCCCGCATCGCCTTCGATGCAGCACTCGCCCTTGCAGGCATCAAGGTCGCAACAGAATTTTTCGGTGATAATATCAGGTGAAACCAATACGTTGCCCACCTGCAGAATACGCAGTTCGTTTTTCTTCATAATGTTTCTTGAGATGAATAAATGTCTTTGATATATTAAAATAATGATAGCTATCCATGAGTGGATAGCTATATATAATTAGGTATGCCTACCATTGGATAGGCGAAATACCATTCTGCTGCAGATACGCATTGCAGCGGGAGAAATGATGATTGCCAAACCATCCACCTCGATTGGCTGACAGTGGCGATGGATGCACACTTTCCAATATCAGGTGCTTGCTCGTATCGATGAGCTTCGCCTTGCTTCGGGCATAACCGCCCCAGAGGATAAACACCAGGTGTTCCTTATCCTTGCTGAGTGCCTTGATGGCTGCATCGGTAAACTCCTCCCAGCCTTTGCGCTGATGGCTCGCAGCCTGATGTGCACGAACGGTCAACGTGGCGTTGAGCAACAATACTCCCTGCTTTGCCCAGCGGGTTAAATCGCCCGTGGCTGGCATCGGAGTACCGAGATCCATCTGAATCTCCTTGAATATATTAATCAATGATGGTGGAAAAGTGATTCCGTCCGGCACAGAGAAACTCAGTCCCATCGCCTGACCCGGCTCATGGTATGGATCCTGTCCGATAATCACTACCTTCACATCATCAAAAGGACAGAGATTGAAGGCATTGAAAATCAAGCGGCCAGGAGGATAACAGGGCGTACGCAGGTATTCCTCTTTCACGAAGTTGGTGAGGTCAACAAAATACTGCTTGTCGAACTCTTCTCCTATATGCTGTTTCCAACTTTCTTCTATCTTTACGTTCATGCTTAATATAAATTCAAAAGTATCTTAAGATACTTACGCAAGTATCTTAGGATACTTTTTTGAGGTATATAAAATCGTTTTTACTTGTTGTCAGAAATCAAGTTCTCACCAGTCATATCAGCTGGCTGCTCCAAGCCCATGATGTGGAGGATAGAAGGAGCAACGTCTGCCAAACGGCCATCCTTAACGGTAGCTGAGTTGTTGTCAGTTACGTAGATGAATGGAACTGGGTTCAAAGAGTGAGCAGTGTTTGGTGTACCGTCCTCGTTGATAGCGTGGTCTGCATTACCGTGGTCAGCGATGATGATAGCCTCATAATCGTTAGCCTTGGCAGCCTCGATAACGTCCTTTACGCAGTTGTCAACAGCGTGAACAGCCTTAGCGATAGCGTTGTAGATACCTGTGTGACCTACCATATCACCATTAGCGAAGTTTACAACGATGAAGTCGTACTCCTGAGTGTTGATAGCACCAACCAACTTATCCTTTACCTCGTAAGCGCTCATCTCTGGCTTCAGGTCGTATGTAGCTACCTTTGGAGAAGGAACCAGGATACGGTCCTCGCCCTCGTATGGAGTCTCACGACCACCATTGAAGAAGAATGTTACGTGAGCATACTTCTCTGTCTCTGCAGTGTGGAGCTGCTTCTTGCCCTGTGCGCTCAAGTACTCGCCGAGAGTATTCATTACGTTCTCCTTAGGGAAGAGGATGTGAACGCCCTGGAAGCTTGCATCGTATGGAGTCATGCAGTAGTACTGCAAGTCCTTGATGGTGTGCATGCCTTCCTCTGGCATATCCTGCTGAGTCAATACCTGTGTCAACTCCTTGGCACGGTCGTTACGGTAGTTGATGAAGATAACAACATCACCCTCCTGAATAGTACCGTCAACCTTAGAGTTATTGATTGGCTTGATAAACTCGTCTGTTACGTCCTCATCATAGCTTTCCTGCATTGCCTTCACCATATCGTCAGCCTGCTTACCCTTACCCTCAACGAGCAAGTCGTATGCTTCCTTCACACGGTTCCAGCGCTTGTCACGGTCCATAGCATAGAAACGACCTACGATGCTTGCGATGTGTGCACCGTTCTTGTCACAGCAAGCCTGCACCTCCTCGATGAAGCCCTTACCGCTCTTTGGGTCTGTATCACGACCATCCATGAAGCAGTGAACGTATGTCTCCTTCAAACCATATTCCTTACCAATCTCAATCAACTTGAAAAGGTGATCCAAAGAAGAGTGAACACCACCGGTAGAAGTCAAGCCCATCAAATGGAGCTTCTTACCTGTCTTCTGAGCATAGCTGTAAGCGTTGATGATCTCCTGATTCTTCAAGATGTCACCGCTCTCGCAAGCCTTGTTGATCTTAACGAGGTCCTGATATACCACACGACCTGCACCAATGTTGAGGTGACCTACCTCAGAGTTACCCATCTGACCGTTAGGAAGACCTACGTCCTCGCCACAAGTCTGGAGAGTAGAATGTGCAGAAACTGCTGTCAAATAATCGAGATAAGGAGTTGGAGTCTTGAAGATAACATCACCCTTATCATGCTTACCGATTCCCCATCCGTCGAGAATCATTAAAAGAGCTTTTTTTGCCATAATTACATAAAATAATTTAAATTCGAATTTCGACTGCAAAGTTACAACAAAATAGGTGAAGGACAAAATAAATTAAGATAAAAAAACTTCCACCTTTCTAAAAAGATGAGAGTGGATAACAAGATCAACAGGTTCGCAGGATATATCCCTTCTTGATGACGGCTTCGATGCTTACCTTTTCATCCAGGTTCAATGCCCGGCGAAGATAGGTAATCTGCACGTTCAGGGCAAGGGAATTGGAGTATGAGTCATCACCCCATACTTCATTCAGTATGAAATCCCGCTCTACAAGCTGGTTCTGGTTCTCAGCAAGAAGCTTCAGAATTTCAGCTTGACGAGATGTGATGACTACTCTAGAATTACCACATTGCAGTTCATTCTGCGCATAGTAGAAAGCTATGGAACCGATAAAAACAGCAGATTCTTCACCTTTGTCGTCTTCTTTCGGTTGCTTCAACTCATAAATCATATTCTTCAGGAACTCATGACGAATGCCGTCAATGCGTTTCTGGAAGACTATGGTCTTAACCAAATAATACAGACATCCTATCAATATGAAAAAGAGAAAGATGCTTCCTATCAATTGCCACATCATGGCTTTGAGCGTTCGAGTAATAGGAATGGGCACCTGAAAAGAAATACCTTGGCGAAACATTGGATTCGTCTGATACTTCACTGTTACCAGACGTGACCATCTACCTTCGACCTCATATCTTGCACTCAGGAAGACGGTCTTGTAATCCAGATGGCGAAAAGAGGATAGCTTCCCATATCCCTTATCATCCAGCAATCTTTGATAGGCAGCCAAGGAAGGATGCTTACCTATATTAGCCAGATATCTGCTAATGATGAGATAAGCATCATCACCCGTAAGGTCAGGATCATTCAAACGGACAAGAAAGCGGTGATTGTTCCAAAAAGAAAGCGTTGTACGGCTACATCCCTTCTTCATATCATATTCAGATTCTACCTTGAGCATAATCGTATCTCTTCTACCTTTCGTAGATGAATTTTCCTGTAACTTTTTTCTATACTTCAAATCTTGCGCCAACACCTCATCACAATCCTTCTTGAATTGCTCTACCTGCTGGTCTAAGCTATATTGACATTGAAGATGGAGCCAATAAGCCTGCGTGCAGAACAACAATACGATTGCTACTCCACATACCATCCATACTATTTTCAGTTTACTGTTACTGTTCATACTTTCCTGATCTTTTGAATTTGACGGCAAAGTTACTGAAAAATCCGTAAACAAAGGCAAGAGTAATAAAATAATAATAGACGAAAAGAAGCAAAAGTAATAACTCAGTAACAGAAATCATCGATTTCATCGGATGATCTCAGTACCTTTGCATCACAAAAACGAAAGAAACAGATAAAATAATGAATTATAGACGAAGATTATGAAAAAGGTATTATTAATAGCATGGTTTGCATTATATGCTTGCATGCTCCAAGCTCAAACAGTAAACCTGTTCGATGAATCAAGCATTGGCATGGGAGATTCCATTGATCAGGTAAAGTATCAGGTAGTATATGATGCCGAGTATATTTACGAAAAGAAATATACCAAGACCGACACCCTCATTGGCCGCATCGAAGAGAAAATGCTCTTGCAGATTGGCAACAAGTATTCCGCATTCTACAGTTATCCGATATTCCAAAGAGACTCTACCATTTCCGCAAATATGGCAAAAGGAATACCAGTCAATTTCTCCGGTAATGGCGGACAGATTAATTGGAAAGTATATAAGAACTATCCAGAACAGGGCAAGACTGCCTATCTCGATTTCTTTGCTGCTGAGAGATATTTGTGCATTGAACCGATGGAACCGATAGACTGGCAACTCACAGACAGTATCAATTCCATCTGCAGTTACGAGTGCCACCAGGCTATTGCCAAGTTTAAGGGTAGAACATGGATTGCATGGTACACGGAAGACATCCCTATTGACAATGGTCCCTGGAAGCTGAGCGGACTACCGGGATTGATTCTCAAGGCTCACGACTCCGAGAACGATTATGGATTTACAGCTGTAGGACTCACAACAGGCAAAGGCTCCATACCTATCTATTATAAAGGTAAGACTTTCGAGCCTATCGACCGCAAATCATTGGCCTCCATTTACAAGAAATACTATGCCGATCCAATCGGTTATCTGCTTCAAGATGCCAAGTATGCTGCAATTGTAAAAATCAAGGATGAAAAAGGAAATATCCTGAAGCATTCCAAGCGTGCTGAGCCATACAATCCGATTGAAAGATAATTAGCAGTTTACTTTTTTGCCAGACAAGCGTCTTAAAGACATCAGCAAGATTAGTGTCTAAGGTAAAATAGAAAAGAGAGAAAAAAGATGAAAAAAATAATAGTTCTTTTCACTATTCTGTTCGTGGCGTGCCATGCGTTTGCCCAAGAGAAGATTAGCGGTTATGTGGAAGATTCACTTACACACAACCGTCTGACCAACGTATCGGTTACGCTGCTGCGCAATGGAAAGCCCTTGAAGTTTACACGCAGCAAGGAAGACGGAACTTTCCTGATTCCCATAGCACAAAAGCAAACTGGCGATATGCTGCAAGCTTCCTATATGGGCTATAAAAAGCAAAAAACGGCGATTTCATCGGGAAAAGAAACCATCATCAGTATGGCTTCAACAGCTTTTGTCTTGAAGGAAGTACAAGTAAAAGGCTCTCGCATCACAGGGCGGGATACCATTTCTTTCGATCTCACCCGCTTTGCCAATGAACGTGACAACAGTCTGAAGGATGTACTGAAAAAGCTGCCTGGCGTGGATATAGAGAAGAATGGCCGTATCAACTACAATGGTAAGCCCATCAACCGATTCACTGTGGAAGGTCTCGACCTGACCGGTGGCAAATATAACCAACTGGAGGAGAACATCAAGGCAAAAGACGTAAAAAAGGCCGAAGTCATCGAGCATGACCAACCTATCAAAGCGCTCCAGAACAAGACCTTTACGGATAATGTAGCGATGAACATCGCCCTGAAAGACAGTGCCCGCGACAAACTGATGCCCACCCTCAAGCCTTACATGCTCGTAGGGCATCCATCCCACGTAGGCGGAAGCATCAACATCATGCAAATTGGCAAGAAGAAACAGATGATGTATGATGCAGAATACGACAGAACAGGCAAAAATCTCGGCTATGCACTTAACCAACTCGCATCTTACAGCAATCGTCTGGCTCCTGCCTCCCTTCCATCATGGATATCAGTACCATCGCTTGACGCTCCTATCGACGAAGAACGCCTGCGCTTCAACACCTCGCAAAAATACTCCATCAACCATATCAAAAAGAACAAGGACGATGCAGAGACTCGCATAGAAGCCAACTATCTTCGTACGGTAACCCGACAAGAACGAGAGAACATGAGTATCTACGACCTCGGCGGCGAAGCTCCCACAGTTACCACGGAGCACAACCACAAGACCATGATCAGCGATGCCTTCAATCTGCAATGGGAGAACAAGGTAAACAAGGCTGAGCATTATGGCAACGAGAGCATCGGCCTCAGCACAGCACAAAGCGACGGTTTATCAAACATCAACGACACGCTTACCCAACGTGTCCGCATCCCAAAGTTCGACCTCTCGGCAAGTATCTACCGCCTCTTCGTCTTCAAGAAAAGTCAACTCTCTTGGCGTAGCACTGCCGACTATCACCATGGTGTGGCGGACCTCTACATTAACGACGAGCGCAATCGCATCCGCACCAACCTTTGGCATACAGCCCACGCCTTACAGTGGATGAGGAATCGCTTCCACTGGACACAGGAATATAGAATGAGTATCGACCTCAACAACATCTATGCGAAATATCAGGAAAGAAGCGATGAAATCGGCAAAAACAACGGATTCATCGAAAACAGCCACGATGAAATCGGTCAAAACAGTCTTAACATCACAGGGAAGTTCACCCCTTACTGGCAATACAAGACCGAGACGTTCCGTATGTCGTTCTCTCCCGATTTCATCTGGGAACGCTTCACCTATCCACAGAAAACTCTACTTACCATATCACCCTACCTTTACTTATATAAGAAATTGGATTTCCGTAGAGAGTTGACTATCTACACAGGATACAGTACAGGAACAGGCAATGCCACCAACTACGCCATGAAGCAATATCGGCAAAGTTATCGCTCTTGGTACACTTCGAGCGACATCATTCCGATAACTCGTTCTCTTTATAGCAAGTTGAGTTACGACTACAAGCGCCCTATCAAGGAAATCTTCTTCAGCGCATCGGTCAATGCCAGCAAAAACTGGATGAACACGGCATCCGACCTACGCATCGAGGATGGCAAATACTATACCTCATTATATAAGCAGGACAGCAAGAGCGATAACATCGGAGGTTCGCTCTACATATCGAAGGGCTTCTACGACCTGCATCTGAAAACCCGCCTGGAGGGCAGTTACAACTACAGCAAGGGGGAGCAATACAGCAGCGGCAAAGCCATCAGCTACACCGCCGACAACTATACTGTGAAGCCTAGCATCGACTTCTCGCCGTCCTGGTGTGCCTTTAGCTATGAGGGAGAATTCTCTTTTTACAACTCGAAACGTCAAAAAATGGCGAAGTCATCGTTATTTAATTGGCGTCAAAGCGTATCTGCCACCGCTACCATCAGCCATGTGGACCTCTCCTTCTCGCTCGTACATTATCACAATGAGCTGCAAGAGGGCAACCACCTAAACACCCTCCTTGGCGATGCCTCGGCAGTATGGAGAATGAAAAAGCTCCGCCTTTCAGCAGAGCTTCGAAACCTTTTCAACAAGAAGAATTATATGGAAACCATCTATAGCGGCATCAGTACATTGACCGACAGCTATTATCTTCGCCCTCGCGAACTGATGATTTCCGCCCAGTATTCCTTCTAAACAAGAACTCCCATCTCAGAAAAGAGACGGGAGTTCTTTGCTTTTGAGGATAGGAAAATAGGTGCTGCGAAATTCATAAAGAAATAACTTTACAGACCAAATATGGCGAAAAATATCTCTTAAGGGAAGATTTTATTTCCCTTAAGGAAAAATATATTTTCCCTTAAGGAAAAAAATAAAAATCCTTAAGGGAAAATTTTCAATCTCTTCTTCCCCCATTTTCCGGGAGTTTCTTCTAGATTATCTCTTTCTAGAATATTATTTACATAGACTACTTCTGCTTCAGATAGTTCAACTGAACCTTAGGAGCGCAGGCATTGCTTGTCTTCTCGGTATATTCAGCCACCTTCAAAGTAGCAGTACCCTTGATGTTCTCCACATCGCTACCTACCTTGAAGAGATAGTTACCTGCATCTACCTTCCACTGGCTGTTGGCCTCATCGAAGCTAGCAAGATCGCGCTTTTCAAGTGTCATCTTCAAAGTCTGGCTCTCACCTGGATTCAGCAACTTGGTCTTGCCGAAGGTCTTGAGTTCCTTGGCAGGCTTCTCATAAGCACCCTTAGGAGCGGTAACATAAACCTCAGCAACTTCCTTGCCGGCAACCTTACCGGTATTCTTGATAGTTACGCTAACCTCAATATTGTTGCCCTTTGCCTTGACAGATGGCTTGCCAAACTCGAAGGTAGTATAGCTCAAACCATAACCGAATGGATAAGCCACATTCTTCTTGAAGGTGTCGAAGTAGCGATAACCTACATAGATATCCTCCTCGTGGTTGCTATAATCGTAACCCTTGATATTACCCTTGCTCCAATCCAGCAGATTCTTGTAGGTGTACATATCGTAATCCTTGGCAAAGTTGGCAGTAGATGGATGATCGGTAGCAGCGATAGGCCAGGTCATGGTCAACTTACCCGATGGATTCACCTTACCGGTCAGGATATCAGCTACAGAGTTACCGCCCTCGATACCTGGCTGCCAAGCTACGAGAATAGCATCCACACGGTCTCTCCAACTGGCTGTCTCCATCACAGAACCAGAGTTGATGATGACTATCACCTTCTTGCCCTTGGCATGGAAAGCATCAGATACACGGAAAATCATATCCTGCTCTATCTGACTGAGGTTGAACTCACCATTGATCTGGCGATCCATTCCCTCACCTGCCTGACGGCCGATGGTGATGATGGCAGCATCTGCCTTTGGCTCCTCGCCAGCTACACAGCGCTCAGTAATCTCGATTTCATCGAGCTTTGGCTGACCCTGATCCAAGAACCACATCATCGGATTCTTGTCTGCCTTCAACTTAGCCTTGGCATACTTCACATAATTCTGATAGATTTCCGTAAGCTGAGGAGTAGTTGCCACACCGATGTTCTTCAAACCGGTAACCATATCTACAGAATAGCCTACATTAACGGCTCCACTGCCAAGACCACCCGACATGAAATCGTAAGAGTTGACACCGAAGAGAGCTACGGTCTTCAAGCCCTGGATAGGAAGAGCGGCATCATTCTTCAGAAGTACCATACCCTCGGTAGAACTCTGACGGGTGATAGCTGCATGAGCCTTCAAGTCTGGCTCACCACTATATTTATATCCCTTGAATCGAGGAGTCTTCACGATATATTCGAGCATGCGGCGAACATTGCGATCCACATCCTTAATATCCAGCTTGCCATTCTTTACGGCATCAACAATATCCTGCACCTGTGCAGGATAACCCGGCATCATCAGGTCGTTGCCAGCCTCAACTTCCTGTTCCAGAGGAAGGTCGGCACGCTTACCTATCCAGTCGGTCTCCACGATTCCCTTATATCCCCAGTCGTTGCGGAGAATATCAGTAAGGAGGCCCTTGTTGCCCTGGGCATAAACACCGTTTATCTTATTATAGGCAGACATGATAGTCCAAGGATTGCTCTTGCGAACCATCATCTCGAAACCCTTCAGATACAACTCACGGAGAGCACGCTGGCTCAATCGCTCATCCACCTTGGTACGGTCAGTTTCCTGAGAGTTTACGGCAAAGTGCTTGGCACTCACGCCCACGCCCTGACTCTGCACACCCCGTACAAAGGCGGTTCCGATAAGACCCGTTACGATTGGATCTTCTGAATAATACTCAAAGTTACGGCCGCAGAGCGGATTGCGATGCAGGTTCATACCCGGTCCGAGCACAACATCACAGCCATACTCCAGGGTTTCGTTACCGATAGCCTCACCCACCTTGCGTACCAAGTCGGTGTTCCAGGTAGAAGCCAGACAGGTTCCGATAGGGAAACCGGTGGCAAAGTAGCTACGGCTGTCACCTTTGCGATGAGCATCGATATGAACACCGGCAGGACCATCACACTGTACGGTAGCAGGAATGCCGAGACGAGGGATGGCTACAGTAATACCCGCAGCACCCGGCACGAACTTCTTCTGATGTCCGAGCATAGCACCGCTGCCCACGAATCCATCGTTACCACCGCCCACCAGCATCTGGGCTTTTTCTTCCAAGGTCATCGCCTTGATAACTTCGTCGATGTTGTTGGCATTCAACTGAGGTGCCGATTGCGCCATCATTGTAGTTGCCATTGCTCCTGCCGCAACGGTAAGAGCCAATTTCTTGTAGTTCATCATTTTGTCGTTTATTTAGTTAGTTATTACTTTTCTGTTCTTTTAGTCGTTTCTTCCGGTTCATGCAGTCACTTAGAATACTGAATCTTTTAAAAACTTGCTGCAAATATAATAAAATAAGGTGGAAACACCAAGCATTTCCACCTTTTTTTCTTGAATTCAACAAGATTATTCCCGGATTTTACAAAACATATAGAAAGAGAATAACATACTATACATATCCCTAACCTAAGGCTAGTTCTGATATTTAATCTGGAAGTAATCGAGCAGACGCTTATACTGCCATACAATTCACGAGTTATCGGCAAGTTTATATTCATTTTAGACTATAAAATCCATACTTTTTGCCGATATGTGCAAAATTTGCACATACCAAGAAATATGGTCGTCGCAATAACTTTAAACTGCGCACAACAGCTATTCTACAAGTGCACAACAACTGAAAGACATGCGCACAACAGCTGTTGTGCAACCGCATATCAGCTGTTGTGCGCTTCTAGATATTAACTCTTCCAACAATTACTATTAGGCTTTCCGACAACTTCTCCAGTATTATTCGAAGACTTCCGTTGCTTCTTTCAGATGCCGGCGACTATTGCGGGAGACTTTTTATATATTGCGATAACTTACTTCGCTGTATCCTTTGAGCTTCTCTTATCACGGCGATAACTGCGATAATCATCCAGCGGAATCTCAATATCAGGTTCCACCAGCTCGCCCTCACGTGGCAAGGCGAACTTCTGATACTTGATGTTCAAGCCACGCTCTATCCACATACTCTCATAATAGGTCTGGATAGAGAGAATCTTACGGGTTTCCTCATCGATACCCTCCTGATGATAGAGGTCCTCTGTGCGGAAGAGCACAGGCAGATGGTTGCCATCCACCATATAAGTAGTATAGGTGAAGAGGAAGTTGGAGTCCGTCTTCAGATGGATGATACCGCCATCCACGAGGAAGTGGCGATAACGGTTCATGAAGTATGTAGATGTAAGACGCTTGCGAGGATTCTTCATCTGAGGGTCAGAGAAGGTGAGCCAGATTTCCTGCACCTCATCCTCGGCAAAGAAGCGGTCGATAATCTCGATGTTGGTACGGAGGAAAGCCACGTTCTTCTGTCCTTCCTCTATCGCTTTCTTGGCACCGGTCCACATACGTGCACCCTTAATATCCACACCGATGAAGTTCATCTCAGGATAGAGCTTGGCAAGTTCAACGGTATATTCACCCTTGCCGCATCCCAACTCCAGCACGATAGGATTATCATTGTGGAAATACATCTCACGCCACTTGCCCTTCATATCGAAAGGCACGTCATCTACAACACTATATGGATACTGGAACACGTTCTCGAAACGCTCCATATCCGCAAACTTAGCTAATTTTCCTTTGCTCATTGATTCTTTTTTCTTCGTTTGGGTGCAAAGGTACAAAAATTATAAAAACTCTTATTACAATTACATTTATAATTTTTGATATTTAACCAAATCTACCGGAAATTCTTTTCAGAAACGGCAGAACTGTTGCCTCCATCATCAAAAATGAAAGAACATAGACATCAGTATTGTCCTACCTCGCAACTGATACTCCTTGCTCGTACGGGTCAACCCCGAATAAACGGTATAGCCGTAGGTGCGCTGATTGAAAAGATTAAATACCTGCAAGCCT
Organism: Segatella sinensis; assembly: GCF_040095255.1. Taxonomy (NCBI): domain Bacteria; kingdom Pseudomonadati; phylum Bacteroidota; class Bacteroidia; order Bacteroidales; family Prevotellaceae; genus Segatella; species Segatella sinensis. The sequence continues at coordinate 75,993 of NZ_JBBNGE010000001.1, forward strand.
ACCTTCATCATTACGGTAAAAGGCTTGAGGAAAAAACCGAGCGAAGTATTGGTATGACTGAAGAATGCTGCCGAACGAACACTTTGATAAGCCGTTTGTTGCGAATTATCAACAGTCAGAGAGTGCGGATTCACCATATAAGCATTATACGTGTTAAAGGTATAAGTTCGCTTACCACTCCGATGCAACAGCTCCAGCTTGTCTGATACTTTATACTTCGGCATCTTGACCTGCTGATGATTAGGATAAGAGCCGGCAATATCCATCATGACATCATTCCAAGCCAGGTCGGTAGAAAGCTGATTGGCAACATACGACTTTTCGCCATTCGAAGAAACTTCCATCTGCCTGCGTCTTGGTAAACTTCAGGATTCTATTGCCGGCAGCAGGTCGGATGGTAACCATCACTCCCTGCAGTCCGTTGCCCGTATAAGCATCTTCCACCTTACCCGACAAGGTGACTTGCTGGGCATAGGTCAAAGTGCTCATACAGATAAACCACAGATATAAAAACAGTTGCTTCATAAATTATCTTCTTGAGAAACCAATCCGTTCTCTCTTTACGTTGATACTTATTCTTTTTCTATCAGATCATATTTCAGAGCCTCATCCGAGCCACCCAGAGATATTCCCGTTGAAGCCTCGTTGATACTGTTCCGATTTTTCAGATACTTATATTTTAATTGCAGGAAATCCTTTCTTGTCGTTTTCTGAAAGCGCTTGAATTCCTTGTCCTGTACCTCAAAAGTAATAGTTTTTGCACTAACCTGCTGCATTCCATTGATACAGAAATAGTATTGCTTTCCCCTATCATACACTTCCATAATCAAGCCAGGGAGTCCGCAGAATTTCCAGGGACCGTCACTTACAGGAACATCCAAGGCAAACCAGGCTGTCCATTGTCTTCCCCGGAAGCAGCAGGTAGCCTTTTGGCATTCATGACCGAGCACCATCTTCGTGCTGTCATTTTCCATATTCCATTCCTGCGCATTCAGGGAATCTCCATAAAGATAATATTGCCCCAACAGGAAATCTGTAATGGTCATTTCCCCTTGCGGATAATTCTTATAAATGGTAGCAGTCATTCTGCGATGGGGTATGGCATTGCGCAATTGTCGCCCTTTTAATCCCTTCACTATCGCTTCGGTCAAGAAGCTATCCCATTGTTTTATGGCTCCTAAGTCTATGAGTTCCGAAGTGGAAAACATAGAGATAAAAGGCAAAGAAAAAAATAACACGGACAAATTGAATTTGTCCGGACAATTTGTCCGGCAGCTTATAAGTTACTAATATTTAACCATTTACAAAGAGCCGGACAAAAGAGCCGGACAAATTCAATTTGTCCGTGTTTCTAATTTAACTTAATTATTTTAACTTTTCTTCGTTCATACACAACGCTGATGCAACTTAGTACCGTTACCAGGCAAGAAGTAGAATAAGCCTTGTCTTAATCTTTCAAACACCCGATAGGAACAACATAAACACCATCTTTTCAAATATTTGATTACGTGTGCAAAGATACCACTTTTTTCGATATTTCCTCAGTTGGCCGGATTTCGTTTCCTCAGTTGGCCGGATTTCGTTTCCTCAGTTGGCTACTTTTTGTTTCCTCAGTTGGCTAAATTACATTTTTCTTGAAGCATAATTTATATTAATAAGGTAAAGAAAAGACGGAAGAGTTCACAGATTGTTCAAACACCCGATGCATAGGAAGCTACTTTCGAAAACACTCTTCACTCTTCACATTCATAATGTAAGCTTATGTGTGTGAGGCACTTATGACGGTGAAGAGTTGAGCTGACTCTTCACCACTCTTCACCACTCTTCACCCTCATCATTTTTTTAAACGCATCATATAAGCAATGGTTCGGTCATCTATTATGACCAGCCCCAATCATCTATTATGACCAGCTCCAGCCATCAAAGATGACCGAGCTTCGCAATAAGGTGAAGAGTGAAGAGTGAAATCGAGAGTAGGGTTTTTCTCACGCAAACCGACTCCACCTGCAACCAGAAAGCTTCTGCCGAATCGTAGTAACAGTCCTATTGAAATTTATCTCCCGACGTATTATTTTATGCCTGGCAATGGCACAATATTGCCCCAGTTAAGGGCAACTTTGTGCCATAGCCAGGCAAAAAGTGGAATAAGCCTTCTTTCGAATTTAAATAAGGCTCATTCGTTGATGCTCCATACTTTACAGACAGAGTGAAAGAACTGGATTTTAAAAAAAGAATCGCCAGGAAGCTATTCTGTTGCTTCGCTGGCGATTCAGAGAGGGAGATTTATCTATGTGTAAATTATGTTTGCTATTCTGCCTGAATACCGAAGTACTCGTTGAGTTCGGCGATGGCAGCGCCATCAGCATTCGGAAGATCCTTCACCAGCTTGCCTTTCTCCAGCAGGAGGATGCGAGAGGATATGTCGGCAACGAAGTTGAGGTTATGGCTGGAGATGATGACCGTGGTGCCCTGCTCCTTGCAGATGCGCTGAATCATGTGGGCGATAGTCATCTGAGAAGATGGGTCGAGATAGTTGAATGGCTCATCCAGGAGAAGAACCTTCGGATTGATGATCATCGCTCCGATGATGCCAATCTTCTGTCGGTTGCCCTGAGAGAAATCACGGAGATACTTCTTGGTTCCCATGATTTCATCGTGCATAAAGCCCTCAAACTGCGCCAGTCGCTCCTGCAAGGTTTCATCGTCGATGTTATAGACATCAGCGATGAAATCGAAGTATTCCTCAGGGGTGAGGAAGTCGATGAGGAATCTGCCGTCGATGTAACTGCCGGTATATTCCTTCCAGGTTTCACTCTCGTTCACCTTTTGTCCATTGCTTTCCACGAAACCATCATCTGCCTGAATCAGGTCGAGAATCAGGCGGAGCAAGGTGGTCTTGCCCGCACCATTATTACCTACGAGTCCTATCAGCTCGCCCTTTGCAACACCCAGATTATCAATATCGAGTACGGTATTGCCATTATATATCTTTTTGAGATTCAGAATCTTAATCATATTACTTTGAACTTTATTGTTACTTTGAACTTTGAGCTTTGAACATTGAACTTTATGATTACTTTGAATTTTGAACTTTATGATTAGTAAAGCTATTGAATTGTCTTTCCCTTCGGCCGCCGAACGTTGTTTCTTCACTCTTCGTTCTTCACTCTTCACTTAACTCATGAACTTCTCCATGCGCTTGTACTTGTTCTTCTCGAAGATGGCAGCAATCTTGGCGATAAACCATTTGTGGATGGCGATGCTGATGACTGCCAGCGCTACGCAGGTGATAAACCATGCCGTCTCACCGAAGAAATGATAGATGGCACAGACGCCTGCCAGCGGGAAGAGGAAGGCGATGGCATAAAGATTGATCTTCAGATTCACTCCCTGCATGCTGAACATGGAAGTCTGGAATATCTCCAGACGGGAAGAGAAGAGTGCTGTAGGCAGATTGAAGAGATTGATGAATACTGCCAGACAGAAACCGCTGATAAGCACCTGGATTCCGATTCCTGCCTGCAGGAAAAGGAACGGAAGGGTGAGCAACAAGGCGACAGCACTCACTACCATATAATAATAGAAGCAATTCTGCAGCATCTGCTTCACCTTTACCGGCTTGGTCATCAATCCATGGAAGAAGTTTGCCTCAATACCAAAGGTCCATTGCGACAACACCACCGATGGCAGCAGGATGGCACCTGCCACATAGAGGGTAGTCATAGCCACCTTGTCCCCCATTTCCTGTCCCGGCTCTAAAGGCATCAGGGCGAAGAGATAGGCATCGAAAAGGAAGATGGCGGTAATCATAATCACCATCGTACGGACACGCTTTGCTCTCAATGTGCCGATATATTGCAGACTGAAGAGGTTGACATGGCTGAATCCACGGAACCTGGAAACCTTCTGTTTCTGCTCGTTATAAATCTTTTCGTGATAGAGATAGGCGGTAAGTCCGGTGAATACCGCTCCAGCAAGGAAGAAGAGACCTATCCATCCCATATATACCGGGAAGAAGGAAGCCACAAACATATACCCTATGAGCACGGCAAACATTCCCATCCATCCCAATATCAAGGGCCATTTCAAAATCCACTCCGTAGCCTTGCGGTAACAGGTGATGTAGATGCCGTTGATGAAAGAGAACTCCAGGAACAGGAAAAAGCTGGCTACAGCCTCACTTGCCGGCAAGAGATAGATGAACACCGGAAGCGTAAGCACCGGAAGCACATAGTTCCAAAAGCTCACGAGATTGGTAGTGAGCAGGAACTTGTTCCAGATTTTCTCAGGCACAGGGCGCGACTTCACATAATCATCCATTGCCGTAATATCCCGCTTCATCACCATCTTCATGATGATGTCAGGAATCAGCATGCCGATTACGATGCCCGCACCCAACAATGCCGGCATTTCTTCCCCCTTCAGTTCTCCTCCACTCTCGGTGAAGCCCTGGTAGAAGCCCACGCCCACCATCACATACAGAAAGATGATGTAGCAAGCCACGAAGGCGTCTCTCTTGCGGAAGTTACGGCGCTGTTGCAGCCACCATAACCTTAACAGTAATTTCAACATAATTCTTTCATTTCATTGGTTTATGGATGCAAAGGTAAATAAAAAACCGAGAAATCTATGACAAAACGAAAGAAATAACTTAAAAATAACATTAGATAAGAAACAATTTGCAAGAAGAACTGAGAAGTTATAAGAGAAAAAACAAAAAAGCAGCATCTTCATCCCGAAGATGCTGCTCGTTTCTAACTAAAACTAACTCATGTATCAACTATTCTCCAAAACTATTAAAACCTAAAAAACAATTCTATTTTACCGGCAAGATGTTACCCTCCTCATCATAGAAGAGAGGAGCCACCTTTACGCTGCGAAGCCAGGTTGTATCATTAGATGGCACACAGTCGTGATGGAACAGATACCACTGACCCTTATACTCGCAGATACTGTGATGGGTTGTCCAACCTACCACCGGCTCCAGAATAACGCCCTTGTAAGTGAACGGACCATAAGGATTATCACCTACAGCATAGCAGAGATAATGGGTATCACCTGTAGAGTAGCTGAAGTAATACTTGCCCTTGTACTTATGCATCCAGCTAGCCTCGAAGAAGCGATGAGGATCATCGGCTGGCAATACCTTACCCTCCTCGTCAACAATGACAACAGGCTTTGGCATCTCAGCAAACTGCTGCACATCATCAGTCATCATGGCTACACGAGATGGCAACGGATTCTCCTTGCCCTCTGGAAGATGCTCATCCTTCAGTGCCTTGTTGTCCTTGTACCACTGAAGCTGACCGCCCCAGATACCACCGAAGTAGCAGTAAATCTTGCCATCATCATCCTTGAACACGCAAGGGTCGATGCTGTATGACTTGCGGATTGGGTCGGCATTCGGTATGAAAGGACCTTCCGGCTTATCAGCCACAGCCACACCGAGATGGAACACGCCATTATAATCCTTGGCAGAGAAGATGAGATAGTACTTGCCATCCTTCTCTACTACATCGTTGTCCCACATCTGCTTCTCAGCCCATGGCACATCCTTCACATCGAGAATCACACCATGATCGGTTACTTCACCCTCCATCACGTCGTCCATAGAGAGAACATGATAGTCTTTCATCTGGAAGTGACCGCCATCATCGTCGAAACTTTCACCGCTATCCCAGTCATGAGATGGGTAAACATACAGGCGACCGTTAAACACATTGGCAGATGGATCTGCCATATAATCCTTAGGGAACAAATATCTTGCTTTCATTGTTATCTTATATTTAAAGAGATTGATAATATTATCTTAAGAGATTCTATTTGAAGAGATCTTATTTAAAGAGATTGACGATTTCCTTCACCACTGGCTTCACCTCGTTGTTGCGGTCGATGAGCAGCGGATAGTTGGTTCTGCCTGGGATAGGCCAGCCATTCAACCAAGAGTGACCATCGTTGACACCCCAGAAGGTAACACGACTGATGACATCCTTGTGACGCTCTACAATCTTGAAGAGATCGAGATAACGCTGGTTGAAGAGTTTCTGCGCCTTCTTGTTAAGTCCCTTCACGTATGGATTGTACTTCTTCTGAAGTTCAAACTTCTGGCTGATTTCCGCACCGCCGAATCCTTCCGGATTAGGAAGCATGTTCATATCCAGCTCAGTCAGCATCACCTTCACGCCTTCACCAGCAAAAGCCTCGATGCTCTTCTCATACTCAGCATAATCAGGATAATCAAAACCATTGTGGCTCTGCATACCTACAGCATCGATGCGGAGACCCTTCGCCTTCAAATCGCGAACCAGCTTGCAGATAGCCTCTCGCTTGGCTGGCTTCGAAGTAGAATAATCATTGTAGTAGAGTTCTACGTTTGGATCAGCCTCATGAGCAAAGCGGAAAGCCAGTTCGATGAACTCCGGACCGATAATCTTATAATATAGAGACTTGCGGTAAGAGCCATCATCCTCGAAAGCTTCGTTCACAACATCCCATCCCTTTACTCTACCTTTATAATGAGTAACCACATTCATGATGTGATTATACATTCTGCCGATGAGCACTTCACGGCTTACCAGATTACCCTTATCATCGGTAAACATCCACTTAGGTGGCTGAGAGTGCCATACCAGACAATGACCTATCAAGGTCTTGCCGTTCTTCTCAGCCCAGTCAGCCAGCTTATCGCCATCGGTGAAATCAAAGCGATTCACCTCCGGATGATTTTCCTCGCCCTTCATACAATTCTCGGCAACCACCTGGTTAAACTGCTTCTTCACTACTTCCTCACCTGCCGGGTCTTGTCCGTCTGTCAGAGAAGTATTAACGGCTGCACCAACCAGGAAATATTTGCCCATGGCCTCCTGGAATGTTGGGATTGTCGTATTATTATTGCCTTTCTGGGCAAAAGCTGCAGAAGCAAGCATCAAGCCCAATGCAAAAGTCGATATTTTCTTCATGTCTAATTTTTATATTTTTCTCAATTTTAAATGTTACTTTTTCTGTTTGTGCCGATCCTCAATCTTCTTGTTGATATCATCGATAACCGCATCTGTCAACTCATACTTCGAGATAATGAAGATGGCGAGCAGCAACAAGGCAGCAGGAATGACACATACCAACCAGAGAATACCCTCCTGAGCCTCAGGAGTCTGCTCCACGGTCTTCGGATTGTAAGCCACGTAAGCAAGGATGGCTGGAGCCACCACACTACCCAAGGTCATACCCGCCTTGAAGAAGATGCCCGTCAAGGCATTCACGATACCTGCAATACGCTTGCCACTCTTATACTCTCCATAAGAGATAACCTCAGGAACCAGAGCCCACATATAACCCGTAGCTACAATAACACCCGTTGACTTAACAAACTGGGCGATATAGACGAGCATCATACTTGGCTGTTCCATCTTTGCTACCAGATAAAGGAATGCCATACCCACGATGGCGATGCCCAGGAACACATAGAACATGTTCTTCTTGCCGATTGCCTTCTTGATCATAGGCACCAGTGGCATGAAGATGAACGATGGTGCCGAACCCAAACCCATGAAGATGGAAAGCTGCTCGGAGGTTCCGTGAAGGTTGCAGTTCATGAAGTAAGCTCCTGCCGCATTGCCGATAGACATCATGGCGAAGGCGGTGATGAAGAAGAAGGCTATGATACGCAAAGGACGGTTGTGGAAAAATTCCATCCAAAGGTCGCTTATCTTCACATTCGCACTCTCCTCGGCATTCATTACCACACGCTCCTTACACTGTGAGAAACAGAAGAGGAGCAACAACAAACCAATGACGGCATAGATGGTCATGGTGGTAAACCAAGCCACCGGATCCTTAGGCAAACCATCCGACTGCTGGTCGGTAAAGTATGCGATGAGCAACGGAAGGCCTGAGCCTACAGCCAAACCGCCACAGTTTGCCATAAACATACGAACTGACGTCAACACCGTGATTTCATCGGTATCACGAGTCAGCGATGAGTTCAAGGCTCCATAAGGTACATTGATAAATGTATAGAGCAATGTCATGGCAATGTATGTGATATAGGCATAGAGCAGAGATGGTGCAAAGCCATTCCAGAAGCAGAGGATGGCAAAGCCCGAAAGTGGGATTCCTACGAATACCAGATAAGAGCGATACTTACCCAACTTAGGATTGTGCTTATCTATAAGGGCACCTACAATAGGGTCCCAAATCACATTTGCAACATTTCCTACCGTAAACATCACGGAAACGTCAACTGCATCGAGTCCATAGATATCGGTATAGAAGAACAACAAGTACATACATGTTGTCTGGAAGATGAGGTTTTGTGCCAAGTCACCAGAACCGAATCCGATGCGCTGTAACCAACTCAATTTGTAGAATCCCTGGGATTCCTGTGAATTCTTTTCCATATCTTTATTCTTTTATTTCATTTTTTCTGCGGCAAACTTGCCCATAGCTTCATATCCCTTAGGGTTGAGATGCAACCAGTCGTCTGAATATTCAGCCTTCAGGCGCTGAGGGTCTTTCGGGTCACGGGTTAATTCATCGAAATCGATGACCTCATCAAAGGCACCGCTCTTTCTGATCCATTCGTTCACGGTTTGGCGCATTGCCTCATGCCAGAAAGAATACCATCCGTTGCCCTTGGTTGGGGTGATCGTTCCGCCATATACCTTGATGCCTTTAGCCTTGGCTTTTGCTATCAGCACCTTGTAGCAAGCTATCAGGGTATCTGTTACATGTTCATAATTTCCTCCGCAGCAACCGATATCGTTGGTTCCTTCGAAGATAATGAGCTTATCCACACCTGTCTGTCCCAGGATGTCACGGTCGAAACGCTTCATAGCTGGTTCGCTCAATCCGCCTTGCACCACGCAGTTGCCACCGATACCGAGATTCAATACACCGTATGGTCTCTCTGCATTCAGGGCATCCGAGAGGAAATCGGTCCATCGGTTCTGATGGTTGGTGGTACTTCCACGGCCATCGGTAATAGAGTTTCCGAGGATAGCCACCACAGGGGTAGTCTTATCAGTCTTCACATCAATGGCTGAAAGATTATACCAGTGGTCAGCCTTCTCCTGCTTATCGAAAGCAACATCCGTTGGCTTCACCGCCTTGCCCTTCACATTACTAACAATATAAGATGTGGTACGTGATCCGCGATGAGATGTTGCATTCACAGGAGTCTGCGTGCCATAATCGATGGTAATCGTAAGGAGCTGACCACTCTTCAAGGCATACTTCAAATCATCAGAGAAGATAGCCTTTCCAGGAGCAATGGTCACATTCTTCTTACCTCTGAATTTAAGATACTTCACCGTCTTGGTCTGAATTCCCCAGTTACTAGGAACATCTGTATCTGCAATATACACCGATTTGATTTCCACCGGTTCCTTGCTCTGCTCATTACTGAGCTTCACCCTGAGTTCCTCTCCGCCAAAGGAAACATGAACCACCTGTCGGCAAGAGCGGTTGCTCAAGCTTTTCTTAGGCATATCTCCTTTGCCAGTCCATTCCACTGCAGTAGCCCAAGATCCTTTCCATACCTTCTGGGCAAAAGCTACAGAACTTGACGCAGCCAACACGAGTGCCAAAGATAAGATTTTTATTGCTTGTTTATTCATCGTTATTATGATGCCTTTAATGTTTCTATTGTTGTTGACGATGCAAATTTACTAATAAATTATGAAAGAACAGGTATTTTATAGTTACCATTACTTTTCTATTTGTTTCATACTCACAAAAATGGCACAAAAAGATAAAGAAACAAAAAGAAACGAAACATATTGTTGCATTAGAATTTGTTTCTTTCATTGTTTTTCGTTACTTTTGCAGCCGTAATAACCTATTTAAATAAGAAACGGACAAAAAATATGAAGCATATCAGACATTGCCTCACAGCACTCTTCGCTATCGCCTTATCGCTTATGGTATGGGCCGACAGTGGTGAACTCTTCACTTCGGGCAAGCTATCCAGTTCGCTTATCAACTGTATTGTGCAAGACAAGTATGGCTATATCTGGGTGGGCACGGAATACGGACTCAGCAAGTTCGACGGCTACCGCTTTACCAACTATCTGCACAACGAAGAAGACACAACCTCTATCACCGATAATATTATCTCCGACCTTCTGGTAGATAAGAAAGGTAACCTCTGGATTGGTTGCGCCAAGGGGTTGATGCGCTATAATTATGAGACGAACAATTTCTCCCGTCTCCAGTTTCCTGATGGCAGAAAGCCACGCATCTATTCGATGGTAGAAAGCCATCGCGGCGATATCCTGCTGGGCACTGCAGGTTACGGTCTCTACTCCGTGAAGAACAACGGCATAGAGAAAACGGCAAACAACAGATTCACCATCAGATGGGAAAGAGCATACGCCGAGCGCGACTCGGATGTATTCTTCACCCATATCTACGAAGACAAGCACCACTATCTCTGGCAGAGCAGTCACCTGTTAACCTTCACCCGATTCATCGAGAAGCAAGGCAAGGTGCAGCGCAAAGACTTCAAATCGCCATACGGAGCCCCTGTGGCATTCATCCAGCATCGCCCGCAAGCCATGCTCATCGTCTGCATGTATGGCATCATCTACTATGACTATCGAACGGGGCGTATAGCCGATGCCGGTTACGACCTGGGTACTTTCAAGAATCATGTAACCATCAACAATGCCACCTTCGACCACGATGGCAACCTCTATATCAGCACCTCTGAACATGGAGCCCTGATTATCAAGAAGGGAAGCAACAAGGTGGAACAGCTGGAAAACAGCAACAGCAATTTCAATCTTTCCACCGCCTTCGTCAACGATATCATCGAAGACAAGGACAACAACCTCTGGATAGGCTGTTACAAGAAAGGTCTCTATCTGCTCAACCAGCGCCAGCAAGCCTTCAGCAGCTGGAGTTTCTCGGCACAGAACTACATCATCGGCAGCAGCGTTTCTTCCATTGCCCCTGGCGAGAATGGCGAAACATGGTGTACGGTGCAAAACAGTGGCGTATTCTGTTTCGATGCTTCAGGAAAGATTATCGCCCACCCTACCTCGCCAGCAGGCACCTGCATCATCTACAAAGACCGCCGGGGTGCATACTGGATCAGCAACGGAAGTGCGCTCTACAGCTACAATCCGCATACGGGAGCCTATCAGGAAAAGCTCACCTTTACCAGCGCAGGTATCTACTGCATGACAGATGACAATCAGGGCAATCTCTATATCTCTGTATATAGCAAGGGCCTATATATATATAATGTGGAAAGCGGAAAGGTTACCGTACTCAATATGCGACAGAGAGGAAACAAGGGATTCCTCTGCAACGACTGGGTGCGCAGCATGGCATTCGACCATACCGGTCATCTGTGGATAGGTACTTCAAATGGCGTTTCCTGCCTCAACACGAAGACACTCAGCTTCAAGGACTTCGGATGGAATAACATTCTGAAAGACAGACAGGCGAATGGCATCTGCGAAGGAAAGAACGGCAATATGATTATCGGAACGGAAGAAGGACTCTATCTTTTCGACCGAAAGAACAACAAGACCCTTGCTCTCCCTCACGCCGAAGTTCTGAAGGGAAAGCAGGTGTGCAGCATCATCAAAGACCATCAGGGCGACTTGTGGATAAGCACCACCATGGGCATCTGGCAGTATGACCAGAAGAACAGACAGTTTATCGGGCACATCAATGGCAACGGACTCACCACCCGTGAATACGTGCTGGGGTCCTCCATGCATACCGCCAGCGACCTCATCGCCTTCGGAACAAGTGACGGCATCACCACCTTCTACCCGGAAAGAGTGAGAGCCAAGAAGATGGAACTGGGAGATGTACACCTCACCAACTTTATCATCGACGGCAAGCCAATCAACTGTCTGACGGATGAGTTCACTATACCATACGAGGAGAATTCGTTCACGCTGGAGTTCTCGCTGCTCAACTACAGGAACACCGACAACATCAGCTTCCAATATCGTATCAACGAGGGAAAATGGAACAGCACCAACGAAGGCTCCAACGCAGTATCATTCAACAAGTTGAAACCGGGCAGCTACACCCTGGAGGTAAGAGCCATGAGCAATGGCAACTTCTCCAAGAAGTCAACCATCATCCACATCAAGGTGTGCGACCCTTGGTATGCTTCCACCTGGGCATTTCTCCTCTATTTCCTGACAGCAGCAGGCATCGTCCTGTATATCATCTACCGATATGAGCGCCATCGCAAGGAAGACCTGGAGGAAACCAAGATGCAGTTCCTCATCAACGCCACCCACGATATCCGTTCACCGCTGACATTGATTATGGGACCGCTCAACAAGCTGAAGACAAGAATCACGGATGCCGAAAGCAAACAGGAAATCGACACCATCGACCGCAACGCCCAGCGCCTGCTGCTTCTGGTAAACCAGATACTCGACGAGCGAAAGATAGACAAAAACCAGATGCATCTGCACTGTCAGAAAACCCAGCTCAGGGAATTCCTGAACGGCATCATATCGCTCTACCGTTTCAATGCAGAAGAGCGCAACATCACACTCTCGCTCCAGGAAGATGCGAGCCTCAACGATGCCAATGGCAAGTTGCCTGTATGGATAGACCGCATCAACTTCGACAAGGTGATTTCCAACCTGCTCTCCAACGCCATGAAGTATACTTTCAATGGCGGCACCATCACCCTCATCATGGGCAAGGACGAGAAGAATGCCATCATCAAGGTACAGGATACCGGCATCGGACTGAAGGAAGAGAAGACCGACCGACTCTTTGACCGGTTCTACCAGGGCAACAACAGCAGCGACCTTCACATCGAAGGCACCGGCATAGGACTGAACCTCTGCAAGGCATTCGTAGAGATGCACGGAGGCAAGATCAAGGCATACAACCGCACCGATGGAATCAAAGGTTCCTGCTTCGAGGTAAACATTCCATTGGGCAAGGAACACCTCAAGCCAGAGGAGATCCTGCAGGAGGATGGCACAAAAACTGCCGAATCCACCGGTAAAAGAACGCAAGCCAACCGCAATTTCAACATCCTGATAGTAGATGACGATGCAGAGATTGCTCATTATATCAAGACCGAACTGAGCGACTGGTACCGATTTGAACATGCCAGCAACGGCAAGGAGGGTCTCAAGATGTTGCTCACCGGCAAATATGATCTAGTGATAAGCGATGTGATGATGCCGGTAATGGATGGTGTTACCATGCTCAAGAAGATTAAAGGTAACTCTAACGTAAGCGATATTCCAGTCATCCTGCTCACCTCCAAGAGCGAGGTAGAGAACCGACTAGAGGGATTGCGCAAGGGTGCCGATGCCTTCCTGGCTAAACCTTTCAATATGGAAGAGCTGCATATTCTCATCGACAATCTGGTAGATAATGTCCGACGCATCCGTGGCAAATACAGCGGTGCGCAGGGACAGAAGGCTAAGATTGAGCAGATACAGGTAAAGGGCAATAACGACGCTCTCATGGAGAGAGTGATGAAATATATGAACGAGCACCTCACCGACCCTGACCTCAACGTTGAGAAACTGACAGAGGATGTAGGCATCAGCCGTGCCCAACTGCACCGTAAGCTGAAAGAAATAGCAGGCGTCTCTGCCGGTGAATTCATCCGTAACTTACGATTGGAGCAAGCTGCACGTCTTATCGAAGAAGGACAGATTAATATCACGCAAGTAGCTTACTCTGTGGGATTTAACAACCAGACCCATTTCTCTACAGTGTTCAAGAAACACTATGGCATGTCACCAAGTGAATATGCTGAAACAAAGAGAAATAAGAAATAAACAACAAATAGAAGAGAATAAGGTATTTTTTCGTATCTTTGCAGCAGAAACAATAACAATACAAACTAACGATCTGCAAAGATATGAAGAAATACCTCATTTTATTATTTACGGTACTTACATCACTCCATGTTTCTGCAAAGAGTGACGGTTCACAGTTATGGCTCGGAAAGCAGTATGCTAACTCATGCCAAGTCATCTCACAGTTGCCTGATGATGCAACAGCCAAGATTGCCAAGCTGGAGTTGGAAAACAACTGGCGTGGCAAGAATGTTGAGCTCAAGATAGACAAAGCTCTGAATCTTGGCGAGGGCTATAACATCTACGCCCGTCCTGCCCAGCAAGGCGACAACATTCAGTACGAAGCAACTATCACCGCCAGCAATCCTATCGGTTTGCTCTACGGTGCCTACGAGTTGATTCGACTTCAGAACACCGATGCCTACAACACTGGTAGCGGCAATCAGCAGAACTTCAGCAAAGCTATCGATGAGACCGAGAAACCACAAGTGGGTCTTCGCATTCTCAACCATTGGGATAATCTCGATGGCAGCATCGAACGTGGCTATGCCGGCAAGAGCATCTTCAAATGGGAAGAAATCAAACTCGGCAAAAACGGCAAGGGCGGCAGCATCAGCAAGAGTCTTCACGACCGTCTCATCACCTATGCCCGTGCCAACGCATCGCTCGGTATCAACGGAAGTGTACTGAACAATGTAAATGCATCACCAAAGATGATGACGGCAGAATATATTAATAAGGTGAAGGTCATCGCCAACATCCTGCGTCCTTACGGTATCCGAGTGTATCTCAGCATCAACTTTGCTTCTCCTATGGCATTGGGCTATACCAAGACTGCAGACCCATTGGATAAAAAGGTTCAGCAGTGGTGGAAGAAGAAAGCAAAGGAGATTTATGCTGCCATTCCAGACTTTGGCGGATTCCTGGTAAAAGCTAATTCTGAAGGACAACCTGGTCCTGGCGATTACCAACGCACTCATGCCGAGGGAGCCAACATGCTTGCCGATGCCGTGAAACCATACGGTGGCATTATCATGTGGAGAAGCTTTGTATATGGTGCTAATCATAAAGGCGAAGACCGTGTAAAGCAAGCTGTCAGCGAATTCAAAGGCATGGATGGAAAGTTCCGTGACAATGTAATTCTCCAGTCAAAGAACGGTCCACTCGACTTCCAGCCTCGTGAACCATACGCTCCTATCTTCGACAACATCAGACAGACACCTCAGATAGCAGAACTTCAGATTACCCAGGAATATCTCGGACAGTCTAAACACCTCACCTATCTCGCCCCAATGTGGAAGGAATTCTTCGGATTCGTCAATCCAAGTAAACTGGTAGGTATCTCTGGCGTAGCCAATATCGGTAATGATGCCAACTGGTGCGGTCATCCTTTCTCACAGGCTAACTGGTATGCTTTTGGCCGATTGGCATGGAATCCTTCGCTTACAGCCGAAGAGATTGCTCATGAATGGCTCGTACAGACCTATGAGAACCAGGACGAGAAGTTCACCAAACCTGTAGAGATGATGATGATGACCTCACGTGAAGCTTGCGTCAACTATATGATGCCATTGGGCTTACATCATATCTTCAAGTTCGATCACCACTACGGTCCGGAACCAGATGGTTTCATTGCAAGTTATCCTCTGGAATGGTGCCCTGTTTACTATCACAAAGCAGATGCCAAGGGTATCGGTTTCGACCGCTCATCCAAAGGTACAGATGCCGTAGGTCAGTATCCGGAACCATATCGCAGTCAGTATGACAACATCGAGACTTGCCCAGAAGAATATCTCCTATGGTTCCATCATGTAGCTTGGAATTACAAAATGAAATCAGGCAGCACCCTCTGGCAGGAACTCTGCATGAAGTACAACATGGGTGTAGCGATGGTTGAAGTTTACCGAGACTTCTGGCACACCTCAGCCAAACAGTATATGAAGGGGCATGAACAGGAATGGCAACATACCGATTCATTACTAAATGTGCAGTTGGAAAACGCCAAGGAATGGCGCGAAACCTGTCTGAAATACTTCCAGACCTTCTCAAAGATGGATATCCAATAAAAGCGGAAACAAGGAATATCGAATATCTATCAGCAAAAACAAAATACTATCAAAATAAAAAAGGTGTATCCTCGCTTGCCCGATATGTTGGGCAAGAAGGATACACCTTATTATATATATATTGTATGATGCATCTCTTGAAGATGCCTATGCATCATTTTTCTTATAAAGACCTATTGCATCACTTTCTTTCCATCCTTGATGACGATACCGTGATAGCTGGAGTCAACCTGCTGACCATTGATGTTGAAAGTCTTGGCAGCATTTTTACTTACTGGAACCGAAATAACAGGAACAATAGCTGTAGTTGTTGCCATCCATCCTGCAGCATCATCCATTACCAGCGAGATAATGCCACCATCTTTAATTGTCATCAAAGCACTATTAGGACTATTATCCACCGTCCGGAAAGGAGAGAATTCTGTCTCCTTATCAGATTTTGATGCAAAGAATAATCTATAATCGCCATCACTTAACTTTTTTGCAATAGTAATATATGGTTTTACAATATTACCATCTGTAGCAAAATAATAGGCAGGCACTGTATTTATCGCCAATTTGGCAATATCCTTGCATTCTCCCGTTGCGAGATTACGAGCCACAACATAAAGACTTCCCTGATAAGCATCTCCATCTACGTTGATAGGGCGATTAGTTGTAGAAGCTTTAATATGGGTGGCATCAACCATTGAAAAATCAACAGCCCCCTCATTTATGGCAAATCTCGAAGAATAATGAGGATAAACACCTTTGTTTGTTACGGGAATAAACTGTTGCTGCTGAACATATCCATTCAATGTCTGGATATTAAACATTCCGTCGTCCTGTCCTCCCCATCCCCAGTTAACCGAGAAAAGACCATCTTCATCATAACCATCCAAAATAAAACAATGACCACCTTGATCAGAAGCTCCAGCAAAAACAACAGGAATCTTTGCGGCAATAGAACGGTACAAAGCAGGATAAAACTCATCAGAACTTTCAAACATCAAGGAATGCAAAGGAAGTCCTGCATCAAAAGAAAAATTATTCCTCAAAGCACTGACTGCAGGTGTCATCTGCGTTCCACTACCCGATGCTGTATATTGCATATCGACCGAAGCACCACAAACCATCATCAACTCTGCTACAGCCTTGGCTTGCTCTTCAGTATAATCAGACTTATAGATAGGTATCATGTGAGACCAATCCAAAGGATAGTTATCCAACTGTACAGAAACCGTTTCCTCTACACCAGAACCTGGATCAAAGCGATATGTATGCTTACCCACTCCCTTTTCCGGATGCTTATAGTAAAACATTGCTTGTGCCATAGCTGTTGCCACACATCCTGTAGGATAATGTTTGGTAGCCCCATTGCTCGTGTACGACGGACATAGATTGTTATAAGGAGCACCCTGATTCCATTTAGTAGCTACATAAGAAGCAACTTCTGCAGGAATACCATCAGGCTTAGAAGGCTGAAGGGAGGTTGCCCTAGTGCTCAAGGCATGAGCAGCAGCTTTCAGCCAAAGCTGGAAACCTGGATTATTACTATCTGCATCGAAAGCAGAACTAGAATAACCCAATACAGGACTAAAGGCATCATCTTTAGCCAATACCACGAAGCCACCCTTTTGATACCCCGCAATTGATATAGTGCTATCATCATAGAGCATTCGGATATTATCTCCACCTCGTGTAGGAGTTATAGCCATATTAAGCTTCGATTCCAGCACATTTCCTGCAATACTAACCAATTGTCCTTGTGTGCGGTCAGCAGCCTGAACACCCTGCAGGGCAAGAACAGAAAAAACAAAAAGCGAAAAACGTTTCATAAGCCTATATTTTGAAGATTCAAAAGTAAAAGAGGCACTTGCATTAACTATGATAGAAAACGCAAATGCCCCAATTACTAAATTTATTTTTAAGAGAGAGATTACTCCTCCATAGATGCCTTGTAATCCTCTGTACTCAAGAAGAGATAAGCAGGTCCCTGGTCACATGGTACTGCCTGACCATCCTTGTAACCAGCCATACTGATAAACAAGGAACTTGCTGGCCATGCAATTACACCACCGGTCTCTGATGCCTTGAAGACACCAAGTGGATAGCTGGCAATATTACTACTCAAGTTGTCATAGATCTGACCGATGGTAAATTCACCATAACCAAAATCCATACCCAACTGAACAGGAGCCAAAGAAGCACCGTCCTTAGTAACGGTAATGACGAAAGTACCACCATTGCTTGTCAAGTCACCTTCCTCTGCATATGGATAACCATTGAATACACCAAGTTCATCCTGACTAGTACAAAGAACGTATGGACTCTTGAAACGGTACTTAACAGCTGTAGCTGTAGTAGCCTTCTCAATGGTTACTGCCAATGGCTGAGGATCAACACCAAAGAACGTATTGATAACATTAGCCATCCAAACACCAGAACCAGCAGCTTCCCACTTGATAACAGTTACGCTAGCAGTGAAATCCTTGATGCCCTGTGTATATGGATTAAGATTGGCATCATCAAAAGTCAACTCCAAAGAAAGAGGAGTTCCCTGAGCAGCACATTCCTTTACTGTTACCTTGATATCCTTCTCTGTCTCACCTGCAGCAAAATCTACTGAAGCAGGAACATTGAAGTTGTCTGCACCTTCAACTACCTTAATAGGATATGAAGCTGCATCTGTTGCCTTACGCTGTACCTTGAAAGATACAGATGGGTCAGAAGGATCTACCTCAAATGAGCTCTTATTGGCTGTACTGAACTCTACAGCTGGGCAAGATGCCTCAACAGGAGCTGTTGTAGAGTTACCCAACTCCAAATCGTCGTTGCCACAAGCTGTAAGCAACATGGTTGCTGCAGCAAGGCTCAGAAATATATTTTTAATCTTCATTGTCTCAATATTATATTTGTTTATAATACTTGTTTATTACAACACGACTCCTTAGGATTACTCCTCGTCTTTTACAGGCTTTGGAGCTGGAGTTGTCTCATTGTTGTCTGCATCAGAGATAGCAACGTTAGCATTGATCTCTGTCTGTGGAAGACGCCACAACAAGATTGGATCACCTGGCTTGATATCAAATACGACAGTAGCATCGAAGCCACCACCACGGCGGTCAATACCCTTGTTCAAACGCATTACGTCATACCAGATAAGACCTTCACCCCACAACTCAATACGCTTCTGGAAGTAAACTGCCTCCTGAACATCACCATTGCAAGTGTAAGAAGGATCACGATAAGTCTTAACGAAGCTCTCAAGGAAGCTCTTACCATCCTGACCAGCCTTAGCCATAGCCTCAGCCTTGATGAGATACATCTCCTCAACACGCATCAGAGGAATATCATTTGCATTGGTTGAGCATCCCAATGTACCATCATAAGTATTAAACTTACAGCTAGTGTAAGCTGGGAAGCTGTACTTTGCAAGATAAGCATTGTACTTATCGTCCAAGTGGGTATTCTTACCATCCTCACCTGACCACCAACCCTTACGAACATCAGTCTCAGGTATCTGGTTGTAGAGTTTCTTGTTGATCTGATGACCACCAGAGTACTGGCAGTAACCATAGTTGAAGGTACCATTGTGAGAAATCCAGTTAATAATACCAGTTGCAACTACATCATCAGTCTCCTCAACGTAGATGCACCACATAAAGTCCTTGCAAGATCTCTTGTTAAAGTAAGGCAAGCTTACATCTGCGATAGAAGCTGGCTCAATGCCAACCTTCTTTGCCTCATCAATGGCATTCTGCGCATCGCTGGCTGCCTCTGCCCAGTTCTGCATAACAAGATTCATACGAGCACGGATACCGTATGCTGTTGCCTTAGAGATATAACGCTTTGCATCACCATCACCAGCAACATACTTAGTGCTAGTCAACAACTCGATAGCATGATCAATATCGGTCTTTACCTGTGTATATACCTCCTGGACAGTAGCACGTGGAGCACCATTTGCAGCTGCTTCGTTAGAATTGGCATCTGTGATGATTGGTACACATGGCTTACTCTCGTTACCCTTGTAAGTAAACTGATAAAGCTGGGCAAGATTCAGATACATATAAGCACGGGTAGCAAGACCCTGTGCATAGAAGAACTTACCCTGATCGTCTGTAGGATCACCAGCTGCGTATGATGCACATACATTGTTTGCTGCATAGATAGCCTGATAGTGGTCGTTCCATACCATCTGGCTCTCGTAGCTAGTATAATTGCGATCGGTTAATTGCAAGCTATTACCAGACCAGTTGTAACCATTATTGCCTGCAGACTGATCCTCTGTATTGGCATCTGTGAAATACAAGACAGAGCCATAACCGAAGTCACTATGACGAGTTGATTTACCCATTGCAACATAATTTGGGCAATACTGGTTCAGGGTAGAGAAAATGGCACGTACGCCAGCCTCACCACGCTCAGGCTTTGCACCAATAATCTCGTTCTTCTGGTCAGAAGTAACTGTGTTACCTTCTGGTGCTGTATCAAGATCTGTACAAGAAGTCAATGCTACAGAAGCAAGAACAAAACTTGACAATAAATATTTTACGTTCATTTTATTATTCCTTAAATATTATGTAATGTTTAGAATGCAACGCTGATACCACCTGAAAGGGTACGGATTGCTGTATAAGTAGAAACATCGGCAGAGATGTAGCTCTGACGTGGGTCAAGACCCTTACGAGCAGTCAAGAGTGCCAAGTTATCACCAGAGAAGTAAACACGAATCTTTGAAAGGCCCAAGCTTCTAACAAGCTGAGATGGCAATGTGTAACCAATTGTCACGTTATTGAGTGAAAGATAGTCACTACTTGTCAAGAAACGTGTTGATGTATAGCTAGCATAGTTAGCATTCTTTGAAATAGAATTCAAACGAGGAACATCAGTATTCTTGTTCTCTGGAGTCCAAGCCTTGCGAATATCAACATGCCAGTTCTGACCAGCTGTAGTATTGTTGCCACCATGCATAATGTTAGCATAACCGCTATCAAAGATCTGACCACCGAGCTGATAAGATGCCTGAATTGAGAGGTCGAAACCATAAGCCTTGAATGTTGTTCCGAAACCACCATATACTGTTGGAAGGAGGTCATCGGTTGCAATACGGTTCTCAGTCTGGGAAGCAATCGTGTAATCATTCGTCTTCTCACGAGTAACGTTACCATTCTCATCCTTCTTGTTGTAGTACCACAATGCATCACCATTCTCAGGATCTACACCTGCCCACTCTGGCAAGAGCATACGATACATAGACTCACCCTCCTCATAAATACGTGCGCTCTTGATGAGCTTACCACCCAAGTCTGGGTGCAACTTATTGATCTTGTTCTTGATGAATGTACCGTTAGCATTTACATCCCAAGCTACGTTCTTTGTGTTAAGGATATTGTAGTTCAAATCGATTTCCAAACCAGAGTTGGTCATAGAACCGATGTTCATTGGCAACTGAGAATAACCAAGAGAACCTGCTACAGGTTTGTAATAGAGCATATCAGATGACTTACGAGAGAAGTACTCGATAGAACCATTCAACTTGTTTTTGAACATACCGAAGTCAAAACCAACGTTGAACGCGGTCTGAGTCTCCCATGTCAAGTCTGGATTTCCCTTATATGAAAGTGTACCATCAGAGAAACCTGAAGAATCACCTGTCATAGTGTACTGATCGAGGTAAGCATAGTAGTTACCAATATTATCATTACCCTGCTGACCAACAGATGCCTTAAACTTCAAGAGGTCAAGCCATGTAACGTTCTTCATGAAGTCTTCCTTAGTCAATACCCATGCCAAGCTACCAGAGAAGAAGGTACCCCAACGGTTATCCTTAGAGAAACGGGAAGAACCATCACGACGTACAGCTACGTTAGCAATGTACTTATCCTTATAAGAATAGTTAGCACGACCAAAGAAACCGGCAGTTGCGTATTTATCCAAAAAGCCACCAATACCATAGTTAGCTACTGCATTACTTACATAGAAGCTCTCTGGATTATACAGGTGATCTGCATTAGCATTCAAATACTTATACGAATAGCTGTAACCATCATAACCGAGAGTAATATCAATGTTATGCTTGGCAGCGAATGTATGGGTATAGTTTGCTATATACTGCTGGTCGAAACCATAAACACGTGTATGTGCCTGAGAAGCACCACCCTGCAATGAAGCGAACTGACCCATATAGGCATTCTGCAAAGAATTGAAGTTGGTGTTGTCAATATTAAGAGCCCACTGTGCCTTCAAGCTCAAACCTTCGATTGGAGTCAGGTTGATGTACCAGTTATTGCTCATGATGTCAGCAATAAACTGACGCTTGTCGTACTTGAGCTGACCACCAGGGTTAGAGATAGACATAAAAGAACGGTCACGTGTACCATCATTGGCAGTACCATAGTCGTATGTCTTACGACCATTGTTCATCAAGATGTTACCTTCTGCATCACGAACATAGAAAGGATAGATAGGAGCCATTGTATTGGCCAAAGCGAAGGCATTGCCAGAAGAAGCACTAGATGTCTGATCATCAGGATAGAAACTCTCGCTGTAAGTGTATGAGATATTAGCACCTACAGTCATCCATTTGTTTACCTTATAATCGTCCTTCAAACGGAGTGATGTACGCTTGAAACCAGAACCGGAAACAAGACCACCATCATCCAAGTAACCTGCTGAAGCATAGAAGCTGTTACGATCGCTTGCGCCTGAAATAGTAGCATTGTACTCCTGACGGAGAGTTGGCTTAAACATCTCGTCCTCCCAGTTATCTGGAGTATAATAGCGGTTGGTTGCCTTATCTGTATAACCCAATGTAGCATTAGGGTTCAACTTACCGTTTGTACCGAAAAGATACTCACCCTCTGGAACTGTATAAACCTGATAGCCGCTACCGCCATTAGTATTGGTAGTGATATACTTGTTCACCCACTGCCAAGCCTTGGTTGGATTGTAACCGAGGTCAGAAGTTGCAGCGTTATACATAGCAGAATACTCTGTCTCAAGATATTCCTGTGCGCTACGGATAACATCGTAATTCTTGATAGCACGAGAGTTAGAACCCCATTTTGCATCCAAAGTTACAGTAGCCTTACCAGCCTTACCCTTCTTAGTAGTAACCATAATGATACCATTAGCACCACGAGCACCATAAAGAGCTGTAGAAGCAGCATCCTTCAAAACGGTGAGGCTCTCAATATCAGCTGTATTGATAGAAGAAAGATCACCATCGAAAGGTACGCCATCTACTACATAAAGAGGATCAGCACCAGCATTGATAGAGCCGACACCACGCACACGTACTGTAGCAGAAGTACCAGGCTGACCGTTGCTGCTCTGAATCTGAACACCAGCAACAGCACCAGCAAGAGCGTTAGAAACATCAGAAACCTGACGAAGTTCCAACTTGTCAGACTTCATCACACCAGCAGAACCTGTGAAAGAGCCCTTGGTTGATGTACCGTAAGCAACAACTACGACATCATCCAAAGCGTGATCATCTGCATCCAAAACAATCTTCATGTTCTTGCCTGCCTTTACAGACTTGCTCTGCATACCAATATAAGTAATCTCCAACTTGGCACCAGCAGGAGCATTCAATGAGAAGTTACCATCAACATCGGTAACTGTACCTGTGTTAGTACCTACAACCTTGATAGAAGCACCGATAACAGGGCTTCCATCCTCAGAAGCAGTAACTTTACCAGAGATTTGACTTTGTGCAAAAGCCATGCTCGTACTGAGAGCAAGACCTGCAACTACTGTCATGAGTCTTTTTTCCATAAATCTCTCTCGTTTTAAATAAATGAATATATAATGTTTATAATTTCTTTCTCTCAACTTTTCTTATATGATTACTCACAAGGAGTTATCATCATCTTTTTGCCCCCTCCTCTTGCCCCGAGGTGGAGATTTATGGGGAAAACGGCGATTTTTCATAATAAAGCTATTGGAATTAACTGGATGTATCATACCTTTGGGTATATTTTCGTAAATTCTTTATTTTTAATCATTTAAACATTTAAGTTATGGCGTATTTCAAGTTAGAATTCGGTTTCGGAAGAAGTAAGAGTGAGGGTAAGATTTCAGATACTGCGAATCTGGTAGATGAGCAGGTTGCGTTGGAGATTCCTGGATGGGATTTCGTGAATGATGAAGTGGAAAGGGCAAAACAGCAAGGACGCTTTAAAGTTGCTGGTAATTACCTTACTGCTGCCCGTTCCTTTACAAAGTTCATTGGTACTGACAACTGGCTTTTTTCTGATATGACGGCAGAAAAGCTGGAAAGCTATCAGCGATGGCTGCTGGGGCGCAATATCTGCCTGAACACATGTTCTGCTTATATGCGGGCTTTGCGGGCTATGCATCATAGAGCATTGCCGGTTCTCAATGCTGCTCCATTCAGTAAAGTGTTTACGGGGAGGACCAAGACCGAGAAACGTTGTATCTCACAATCAGAAATTCTGCAACTCAAAGCCTTGCCGCTACAGCCTGGAGGTTCTCTTTCCTTCGCTCGTGACATCTTCCTGTTTTCTTTTTATGCGATGGGAATGCCTTTTGTTGATATTGCCTATCTCAAGAAAAGCCAACTGAGAAACGGATGTATTTATTATGCCCGGCATAAGACGGGACAGCAGATACAGGTAGCACTATTGCCTGCGATGCTTGAAATCATCATGCGATATGAACAAAGAGATTCAGAATTTGTCTTTCCGATACTTTCTGACAAGGTGGAAGATTCTGTTTCCTCACCATCTGTTTCTGCCCTACTGCATCGTCAATATACAGCTCGATTGCGCCAGTACAACTACAATCTGCATCAGGTGTCTAAGATGCTGGGGCTGGCTAAACCCTTATCTTCTTACGTGGTTCGTCATTCTTGGGCAAGCATAGCTTATCTTCATCATCTGGACATCAGCTTGATAAGCAAGGCTTTGGGACATACCAAATCTTCAACTACCTTTATCTATATAAAAAGCCTTTTTGATTCCGACCTGTTCGAAGCAAACCAGACTTTGATGGAAGATCTGGGGTTATAGTCCTGTCGGGAAGTAGGCTCCTTTCGTTTATTGTCTGGTTACGGCAAGATATTGCCCTTTGGCAGGGCAATTTTGTGCCATTGCCAGGCACGAAACGATACGTCGGGAGGAAGAATTCTTCAGAGCTGCCATCTGTGATTTGGAATATGGTTTGCTGCCAGAGCCGTTTTGCTGGTAAAAATCCTACTCTCGATTTCTCTCTTCACTCTTCACCAAATCGTCTGAAACCCCGATAAACACAGGGGTTGCGAGAGGTGAAGAGTGCATAGCCACTCTTCACCACTCTTCACCACTCTTCACCTGATGCAAGAGGATAAACGCTGAGCCGCTTACTTATCACGAAGCTCGGTCATCATTGATGACCAGCGCTGGTCTTCAATGATGGCTGAAGCAGGGAGCATGGAATGATCTCGGAGCCTCAAAAAATACAGGGTGAAGAGAGGTGAAGAGTGGTGAAGAGTGCCTTGTTGCTCTTCACACGCGCAATCTTCTTATATACAGTTGGTTATGTCGTATTTGTGAAGAGTGAAGAGTGTTTTTGAAAGTAGCTCTCTATTCATCAAACGCAGCAAAACTCCTTCGGAAAATGTGAGAGATTGCAGCAAAACTCCTTCGAAAAATGTGAGTATTTAACATAAAACTCCTTTGTAAAATGTGATAAATATATTTAAAACTCCTTCGAAATATGTGATTTTTCTTGCTTAATACCATGATTTTTAGTACTTTTGCAAAAAACAAATAAAAAGCGTATGGAAAGACTTCTAATTCACCAATTGTTAAAATGGAAAGAGAGCACCCATCGAAAACCGCTTGTCTTAGAAGGAGCAAGACAGGTAGGCAAAACCTGGTTGTTAAGAGAATTCGGCAAAAAGTATTTCAAAGATGTTTGCTATATCAACTTTGAGCAAAAAGACAGGTTGGAAAGCATCTTTGCGGGCGACCTTTCGCCCCAATTCATCATCGAGCAACTATCCATCTATCATGGAAAGCCCATCAAACCACAAACCACACTCATCGTATTTGATGAAGTGCAAGAAATGCCTCGTGCCCTTACATCACTAAAGTATTTTTGTGAGGAAGCACCCGAATACGCCATTTGTTGTGCGGGCTCTCTGCTGGGCATAGCATTGCATGAAGGCACATCTTTCCCTGTTGGGAAAACTGACTTTCTGCATCTATACCCTCTAACATTCAAGGAGTTTCTTCTTGCCAACGGCGAGCAGATGTTAGTTGACTATATACAGCAAGGCAACAGAAACGTAAAAGCTTTCGAACCGCGACTCATTGATTATCTCAAGAGATACATGATAGTAGGAGGAATGCCTGCTGTTGTTAACGAATGGCTTGACACCAAGGATTTTACGAAGGTAGAGAAAATTCAGAAACAACTGATTGCTGCATACCAAAAAGACTTCTCCAAACATGCACCTCATCAAATGGTCGAGAAAATAAGATATGTGTGGAATAGTATCACCTCCCAACTTGCCAAGGAAAACAAAAAGTTTGTTTACGGTTTGGTAAGAGAAGGAGCCAGGGCAAGAGAATATGAGGATGCCATCATGTGGCTTTGTGATGCAGGCGAAACTATCCGCACCCACAATGTTAGCAAACCAGACGTTCCAATATCCGCATATGTTGATTTGAAATCATTCAAGGTATTCCTGCTGGATGTTGGCTTGCTGAGAGCCATGAGCGGAGTGTCGCCTAAGGTTATCTTAGACGGCAGCAGAATTTTTGAGGAATTTAAGGGCGCATTGACAGAACAATTTGTCTGTCAGGAGCTTCAGCAATTTTCTGACACCCTCCAGACCAATTATTATTGGACGTCCTCTGCCACCTCGGAAATAGACTTTATTATCTCTGATGGCCTTGATGTCTATCCATTAGAGGTAAAAGCAGGCGTTACGATGAATGCCAAGAGCCTCAAGCTCTATGTGGAGAAATACTCTCCCAAATGGGCTATCCGTACCAGCCTCTTGCCATACGAGCGTAATGCCGAGGCTAAAATGCTGAATATTCCTCTCTATATGCTCTTTGTTCTCGGAAAGGAGCTGGAGACTGAAAGCTAGAATTTAAAAGTGTCCTCACTGACGGACTTTGCTGCCCCAGTGAGGAACAAACAACAACTACGAGGTAAGCAACCACTTCCATACTGGTATCACTTCAATCTTCAAGTCATCCAGTTCTATCGTCTCCTCTTCATCCATCGTAATAACAAAAAGTTTACTTCCTGGATACCTCTTCTGATAAGCATTCAAAGCCCCCAATTCTCGCTCACGAGTAGCAGCATCCTTGATACTATACGACACTTGGAAAGCACATTGATGCTCAAAGAGACAAAAGTCCACCTCCACATTATTATGATAATAGAAGAGATCTTCCCCATACTTCTCATGCAGGTGAATGGCTACCAGATTCTCCAAGAGAGATGTTTCTGGATCAAAGAGGAATAGACTCAGAAAACCATTATCTATAAAGTAATACTTCTGGTTCGACATTCTATCTTGTAATTTTGCGCAAATGTTTTCTGTGGAGAAGACCAGGCAAGTGTCCTTGATATATCTCAGATAGTCCACTATCGTCTCTTGCTTTACCTTTCCAGCCACAGTAGAAACCAGATTAGCCAGTCTGTTATAAGACTGTGGCTGCTTTACGCTCTCAGAAAGTTTACGTATCAAAGTCTTCATAGCCAGAGGGTTACGGATTCCGTATCTGGTAATTAAATCTCCAAAGTAAATCTTGTTGTATAGATTGCCCAACCACTCTCGCTTAAACTGATTATCAACAATCACCAATTCTGGCAAACCGCCAATATGAAAATACTCCAGAAAAGCCCTCTTGAGGTCAGAATTTTGTAGATACTCCCATTGCGCAGGCAAGGAGATATGCTGGGCTGTCAAGTATTCCTGAAAGGAGAAAGGAAAAACGGGCTGCACCATATATCTGCCACCAAGCGTAGTAGAAATCTCGCTACTCAGCATCTTGGCGTTGCTACCAGTGATATACACTCTATATTTCTGGTCAGCAAGTCTGCGTGCAAATTTCTCCCACCCATCAATGATTTGTATCTCGTCGAGCATGAAGATAGGCTGATGCCCATACATCTCCTCGTAAGCCTGCTTGATGGCATCCAGGTCGGAAAGCTGGAGATTTTCCAATCGGTCGTCCTCAAAATTGAAGTAAAGGATTTCCTCTGGCAGATGTCCCTGAGCTATCATCTCTTGGGCACGCTGATATAGCAAGTAAGACTTACCGGCTCTTCTTAGTCCTACCAGCACATAGTTAGAATGAGATTCGAAGCTGATGTTTCTTTTCACCATCTCCACATTTTGAATCATCCTTTGGTTCTCCGCTATCAGCAGTTTTGCTATTCTCTTGTCCATATCTTCCGTTTTATGTTAATCTGGGTGCAAAGATACAACATTTTCCTTTATAAAGGAAGAAAAGTCATAAGATATTTCCTTTATAGGGGGAAATTTTTCTCAAAAACTTTCCTCTATAAAGGAAACTTTCTTTAAACTCCTTCGGAAAATGAGGATTCCAAGATACTGGATATTCCTCTCTATATGCTCTTTGTTCTCGGAAAGGAGCTGGAAACTGAAAGCTAAAATCCTGAATGGGCGATGGTTTTTAAATGAACTGTCGCCCGTTTCTTTACATTTTATAAGAAAAAGTGCATAAAAACTGGATTTTTATAATAAAATGCAGGGCGAAGTGCAACTTTTTCTGAAAAAAGTTTGGCGGTTTCCTAAATAATGCTTAATTTTGCACCCGATTAAAAATATTCTTTAAAATTAAGTAAGTTTTAGACTTACAGACCCTTATATAATAAGGTATAAAAAGCGAACTCCTCCACCTCGGGGCAAGAGGTGGGGGCAAAAAGATGATGATAACTCCTTGTGAGTAATCATATAAGAAAAGTTGAGAGAAAGAAATTATAAACATTATATATTTATTTATTTAAAACGAGAGAGATTTATGGAAAAAAGACTCATGACAGTAGTTGCAGGTCTTGCTCTCAGTACGAGCATGGCTTTTGCACAAAGTCAAATCTCTGGTAAAGTTACTGCTTCTGAAGATGGTAGCCCTATTATCGGTGCTTCTATCAAGGTTGTAGGAACTAACACAGGTACAGTTACCGACATTGACGGTAACTTCATGCTCACTTTACAGAAGCCTAATGCTGAGTTGGAGATTTCATACATTGGTATGGTTTCCAAGAGATTGAAGGCATCTGCAAAGATGAACGTCTTGTTGGACTCTGAAAGTCAGTCACTCGAGCAGGTTATCATCACCGGTTATGGTGCTGCTAAGAAGCTGGGTTCTGTTGTTGGTGCTATTTCCAACGTTGGTGAGAAGAAGTTGCAGACTATCGTGACCCCTAACTTTACCGATGCGCTTGCTGGTCAGGTTTCAGGTTTGTCTGTATTGACTTCTGCTGGTGACCCTTCACAGTCGGCTTCTATCCGTCTGCGTGGTGTCAACTCTATCAACTCATCTAACCAGCCATTGTTCATTCTCGATGGCTCACCTATTTCTTCAAGCTTCTTCAGCACATTGAACCCTTCTGATATTGCTAATATCACCGTATTGAAGGATGCTGCTTCTACAGCTATCTATGGTTCTCGTGCTGCTAACGGTGTTATCGTTATCACCAGCAAGCAGGGTAAGTACAACGAGTCTGTTCAGATGACAGTAAAGGCTCAGTATGGTATTTCTACTCCAACTGCTGATGGTACTACTATGATGAATTCAGAGCAGTACATCCAGTTCCGTGACTTGATCGGTCAGCCTGTTAGCGACAATATCAGAAACCTGGTAAGCAAGTATGGTATCAGCACCAACTGGCGTGATGAGTTGTTGAGCAGCTCAGCTCCAACATCTGATATCAATGCTACATTGCAGGGTGGTGGTCAGACTATGAACTACTATCTCTCTTTCAACCACCACGAGCAGGATGGTTTGATTGAGCAGTCAAACATGCGCCGTTCTACATTGGCAGCTCGTATCAATGCACGTCTTAACAAGTTCTTCAAGGTTGGTTACAGCTCTAACTTTGGTGTGCAGGATTATGCTGTAAACTCTGCATGGAATGATGATAGCGGAATCTATCTGAATAACCCATTGGTTGCTGCCCGTATGGCTTTGCCTTACGATGCTCCTTATTACTATTCTTTCGATGATAACGGTAATATGATCAAGGGCGACAGAGCAGCTAAGCTCCTCTATAGTGGTATCACTATGCCTTGGTGGGGTATCTCTAAGAGTGATGTTTCACGTAAGCGTGTTACATTGAATATGTCTCTTAATGAGCAGCTTACTCCAATCGAGGGCTTGACATTTACAGCTGTTCAGTCTTTGTTCGGTTATGACTATACATTGGATGGTAGAAACTTGCCTTATGATAAGGTTACTACTCCAATGGGACAGACTATTGCTGCAAGATCTGGTAGCGTACAGACAAACTTCTCTCGCTATTATGCTTATACCCTCACACATACTGCTGAGTATCGCAAGAACTTCGGCAACCACTATCTCAATGTATTGGTAGGTGAGGAAACACGTCTCGAGAAGTCAAAAGGTTTTGGCGCATACTCACAAGGTCAGACTGATGAGCGCCGCCTGTTGCTTACTGCTGGTACAACAATGAACCCTGCTTCACAGTCTGATAGTCGTGAGAAGGTTGTTGCCAACTCTATCTTCGGTAATGTAGAGTACAACTACCTGGAGAAGTATTATGTTTATGGTTCTCTCCGTCGTGATGGTAGCTCTAAGTTCGCTCCAGATCACCGTTGGGGTACATTCTGGTCAGCTGGTTTGAAGTGGGATGCTAAGAAGGAAAACTTCCTCAAGAACGTTTCTTGGTTGGATGCCCTCTCTCTGAGCGCTAACTACGGTACAACCGGTAACGACTCTGGTGCTGGTGCTTACGACTATTATGGTTTGTTCGGTAACGGTTCTAACTATAATGGTGAGGGTTCTATCACAATCTCACAGGCAAGTAACTATACCTTGACTTGGGAGACTGTAAGCAAGTTTAACCTTGGCTTGAACATCGGCTTGTTCGATCGTTTGAATCTCGAGGCTAACTACTACATCAACAAGACTTCTGATATGTTGATGGACATTCCTTACTCAATGACTACTGGTTTTGAGTCTGGTGCTGGTAACATCGGTGCCATGACCAACAAGGGTTTTGAGTTGTCTGCTAACTTGGATCTTATCAAGACTAAGGATATCCGCTGGACTCTTTCTGCTAACGTAGGTTACAACAAGAATGAGATTACTGAGTTGTTCGCTGGTCGCGATGAGTATGTAATTGCCAATACAGGTTTGAAGCTCCAGGTAGGTCACCCTTACGGTGAGTTCTACAGCGTTCGCTATGCTGGTGTTGATCCTCGTACTGGTGAGCCAATGTACTACGACAAGAACGGTAATGTTACTAAGAATTATAATGAGGAAGAGAACTCTGTATTCTTGGGTAAGAACCGCTATGCACCATGGATCGGTGGTTTCGGTACCAACTTCACATGGAAGGGTCTCAGCATTATCGCTGACTTCGCATGGCAGTCTGGTAAGTACATGACCGTAAATGATAACTACTTTATCATGAATGCTAACCAGGGTACTTCTTTCAACCAGAGCGTAGAGATGTTGAACATCTGGACACATCCTGGTCAGATTACTGATATCCCAGCTTACGGCTATGATATCCAGTTCGATGACCACTTGTTGAGCGATGCATCATTCTTGCGTATGAAGACTCTTACTGTCCAGTATGAGTTGCCTAAGAAGTGGATGGCTGCAACACGTTGCCTCAAGGGTGCTAAGGTATTCGGTATCGCACGTAACCTCTTTACCATTACAGACTTCAAGGGATATGACCCAGAGCCAGATATCAACTTGGTTCAGTTCAACTATCCTAACACCCGTCAGTTTGTTATTGGTGCAGAGTTAACATTCTAAACTTAACAAAAAAAGAAAAAAAATATGAAGAAGATATATTTTTCATTGATGCTTATTGGTGCATTGACTTTCTCATCTTGCTCCATGGACGAGGCTCCTTTCGGCAAGTTGGATGACAAGACTGCTATTCAGAAAGCAGCAGACCTTCGCCAATTCCGCAATCAGCTTTATAGCAACATGCGCTCAGTAACATCTGGTGTTTGGCTTTACCGCTCAGACATCCAGATGGACGAGTTCCACGGATTGATCAACAACGGTAACCGTGAGGGTGTTTATTCTAATGGTACATTCACATCTGCCGATAACGACCTCAAGGGTATGTGGCAGAGCGCATATAATGTCATCGCTAAGTGTAACTCTGTTATAGAGAATGCAGCTAAGTTGTCTGCTGATGCAACTATTGCTGATGCTGACAAGACAGATTTCGTACGCTACGATGCAGAGGCTCATTTCGTACGTGCCTATATGTATTTCTGGTTGGCAGAGCACTACTGCCAGACCTATACAAAGGCAGAGCCATCAAAGGCAGCTTCTGGTCTTCCTTTGACCACAACTTATAATCCAACTGGTGATATCGCTACCTATCCAAGCCGTAGCACACTGGATGAGACTTATCAGTTGATCGAGGATGATATCAACGTAGCATTGACAGGTCTTCAGAAGTATGAGGCTTCAGGTGCTGCAGATGTAAAGGATATGGTTGCTGCGAATGCAGCTTATGTTTCTTCTTATGCTGTACAGGCATTCAAGGCTCGCGTTGCCCTTGTAAAGGGTGACTGGAAGACTGCTGCTGACAATGCTGAGGCTGTTATCAACTCTGGCAAGTTCCCATTGACAGAGATTGCAGACTATGCTAAGATGTGGACAGATGATGAGGGTACTGAGGTAATCTTCCGCCCTACGATGACCCCTACTGAGTTGGGTGGCTCTAATGGTGCAGAATACATCAACTCTTCAGAGACTGGTGCTGACTATATCCCAACATTCGCAGTATTGAATCTCTATGGTGAGGGTGATGTCCGTTTCAATACTTTCTTCAAGGTATATCAGAAGCTTGATGTAGAGGGTACAAATTATCAGGCATACGTATTGAATAAGTTCCCTGGTAACGCAGCACTCCGTACTGGTACAACCAACAACATCATGAACATGAGCAAGGTGTTCCGTTCTTCAGAGATGTATCTGATTGCTGCTGAGGCTGAGGCTCGTCAGGGCAGTACAGAAAATGCCAACAAGTACTTGAAGGCATTCCTGGCTAAGCGTATCGAGGGCTATGAGCCAAACGATTACTCAGCTAACACCATCTTGTCTGTTATCCTGAACGAGCGCCAGAAGGAGTTCATCGGTGAGGGTATGCGTATGATGGATGTTCGTCGTCTTGGCAAGGGTTTTGCACGTTATGCTACACATGATGAGAATCCTGATCTCGACGGTATCGTTGTGAAGATGGGCCAGTCTCTCTCTTATGCAGCTGATGATCATCGTTTCTTGTGGCCTATTCCAAAGACCGAGATGGATTCAAACCCTAACTTGGCAGGTCAGCAGAACCCAGGTTATTAATCTAGTTGTATCACAATAAAGAATAGAAAATATGAAATATATAAAATTGTTCATGTTGATGGCTGCAGTAACCTTCTTCGCAGCCTGCTCTAGCGACGATGATTCATGGAACTCTGCTTCAGATGTTACTGTTGGAATGGCGCAAACTGAAATGACAGTAAATGAGGGTAAGGGTCTCTTTAACGTTCCAATCGAAGTGAAGGGCGAGACCAACGGTAATGTCTTCGTTACTGTTGAGCTTAAGGAAGTTGGTGCTAATCCTGCAAAGGAAGATGTTAACTATTATGTTACTGATAAGACTATCAACATCTCTGATGGTGTAGGCAACGTAGAAATCGAGACTGTAGACGATGATGATATCAACGATCCTCGTACTTTCCAGGTTACCATCGTAGATGCAAAGGGTGCTAAGATTTCTGAGAATGCAAGCACAACCATCACCTTGAAGGATAATGATTCTGAGTTCTACAGCAAACTTCAGGGTAAATGGACTTTGAGCGGTGTTGACAGAAGTGGTAAACCTATTTCTTGGAATGTGACTATTTCTGGTGCTTCTGATGAGAGTGAGGCTGACTTCAATAAGAAACTTTATGTAAGCGGATTTAATGGCGAGTCAACCTGTGTAGCAGAGCTTTCATACTATTTTGACAAGGAAACAAAGAAGGGTCGTGTAGTATTTGAAGATATGGGTCAATATGCTTTGGGTGCTTATAACTTTGGTGGAGAACTCGGTCCTTGTTACGTACTTCCATTCAATTACAAGGATGGTAAGTTGACAGAAGATCCAATTGAGGGTACATGGTCTGCTGATATGAAGACTGTTACCTTTGAGGAGGGTATGATGGCAGGAATCCTTTACACTTATCCTGATGTGAAACCTACAGGTCGAGCATTCTTCTTTGTTGGTAATATGAAGCTGACACGATAAGCCTTATGGCTTAATCAATGATAAAAATAGGAGAGAATGACGGTTTCAATAGAAACCGCCTCTCTCCTTTTTTCTTTTAAATCGTTTTTCTTATTTTATAAGAATCATCTGACAATCAATCATTAATTAGCTCGTTATGAAAAGAAAACTAATTTCATTCATTATTTTAGCTTTGGCCACAGTTTCTCTTTATGCCATTCCTGCCAAGCCTGGTATCTGGAAGACGCTGAAACTAGCCAATAGTCAAACAATCGAAGTACAGCTTCGGGGCGATGAGTTTATGAAGTTCTGGCAAGATAAGGATGGCAAGAACTATACGATGACCGAAAAGGGGCTGGTTACAGCCAATATGGAGAATCTTGTACAGCGCAGCAAGGAACTCAGAGCCAGTAATCAGGGACCTTATCTTACGAGAGGTGGCTTGGTTAAGACCAATGCCCGTACCAATGCCCGCCAGAAAGTATCCTATATAGGAAAGAAACGCTGCCTCATTATCCTGGTTCAGTTTTCCAACAAGAAGTTCTCGATGGCTGATCCTAAGGCATTCTATAACAGAGTAGCCAACGAAGAAGGCTTCAGCGAAGGAAACTTCCGTGGTAGTGTCAAGGACTATTTTCACGCACAGAGCAACGGTCAGTTCGACCTGACCTTTGATATTGCTGGTCCTTATACCCTTGCCAATTATGAGGTTTATGGTGAAAACTCAAAGGATGGTGGCGACAAGAATCCGCAAGGCATGGTAGCAGCAGCCTGCCAGAATGCCGTGAATGATGGTTGGAATCTCGCTCCTTACGATTGGGATGATGACGGAGAAGTAGATCTTGTATTTGTCCTATATGCAGGTCGTGGTGAAGCTACAGGTGGAGATGCCAATACGATATGGCCGCATAAATACAATTTGCCAATGCCTACTGCGTATGGAGACAAAAAGGTTTATACCTATGCATGCAGTAATGAGTTGGCTTCTGATACTAGAATAGATGGTATCGGAACCATCTGCCATGAATTCTCCCATTGCTTAGGTTTCCCTGATGCTTATGATACGCAGTATAAAGGCTTTTATGGCATGGGAACCTGGGATTTGATGTGCTCTGGCAGCTACAATGGCAACAGCTATTGTCCTGCCGGATATTCAGCTTACGAGAAGTATGCTGCCGGCTGGATAGAACCAGTTGAATTAACCGAGAATGTTGAAGTGACCGGTATGGCTACAGTAGCCAAGGGAGGTAATGCCTATAAATTCACAAACCCTGGTTTCAGTGATGAGTATTACATCATCGAAAACCGCCAGCAGGAAGGCTGGGATGCGGGTCTGGCAGCTTCGGGTATCATCATCAATCATATCAACTATGATGAAAAGATATGGGAAATCAATATGCCGAATACCAATGATCCAGAATATAACCAATTTGAGCATATTACATTCATTCCTGCTGATAACAGCAAGAAAGAAAATGATGAAAAGGGCGACGCCTGGCCTTATAATGGGGTCAATGCCTTAGGTAGCAAGACTACTCCTGCCGCAACCACTCAGCATGAAAATACGGATGGTAAGAAACTGATGAATATCTCTATCAGCGATATCGCCATGGCGGAAGATAAGACGGCTTCTTTCAAATTCATCAACTATAATGTAGCCTCTTCACAGGATGGATACATCTTCCACGAGTCCTTTGACAAGTGTCAGGGTACGGGTGGCAATGACGGCAGTTTCGTACCACCAATGTTGAGTCATGACTTTGCTACAGGAACCTTTGCACCTGATGTTGAGGGATGGACCTGCAATTATCAGAAGGGTGGAAACCAGTGTGGTCGTTTCGGTACGACTTCGGCTGCTAATGTCACCCTCACATCTCCAGAGTTCGAGTTGAATGGTGAGGCAAAGCTTACCTTTAAATGTGCTCCTATTGGTAAGGCTGATGTTACGCTCAATTTGTCAGCAGAGAATGCAGAATTGGATATCCAGAGCATTCCTATGAAGAATGGTCAATGGAACGAAGCTGTTGTGACAGTAAAGTCAAAGGGCAAGACAAAGCTCACCTTTACTTCTTCCAAGGCATTCTTCCTGGATGAAGTTTATCTGCAATCTACTACCACGGGTATCGGTCAGCTGATAACAGATGCCAAATCTTCTTCTCCTTATACCTATGTATATAATGCAGAAGGTCAACAGGTATGCAAGATGAAAACCTCCGAGTTCCAGAAGAACAATATCCCAGGCAACGGCTTGTTTATCCTGAAGTGTGGAAACAAGACAACAAAGATTGTGAAATAAGCAATCGGACATATATCTCTCATATATATAATAAGGTGTATCCTTCTTGCCCAACATATCGGGCAAGCGAGGATACACCTTTTTCTTTTTATCTCCCTCACTCTCAAACATTTTCCAATAATTCCTTGCATCTTTCAGAAGAAAAGCGTATCTTTGCAGCACGAAAGTTGAATCATTAAAACAAGGAGGTAGAATATGGATTTATTTGATAGCAAAAGACAAGAAAGATTAGAGGCTGCAAGAAAGGCTGCAACAGCTAGTAAAGAGGCATCTTTGAAATTTCTTATAGATGCAGGAATTTTGGATAAAAACGGAAACTGGGCTTCACATCTTAGATAATGGTATACAAAAACAAGATATTATGGAGCAATATAGAGTAAATCGCGTTTGGGTTGACGATGCCCATATTTGGGCAGAAACCCAAAATGGCTGGAAGGCTAACTATCCTTTCAGTCGTTGGAATCGTCTTGCTAACGCCACACCAGCCCAGCGTAAGGCTTTCGTATTGAGTAGATATGGTATTCATTGGCCTGAATTAGACGAAGATTTATGCTTTGAAGGACTGTTCGCAGATGCTGGTATATACAAACCGTCAAATGCAGAAGATACTATTTATTATCAAGCATAACAAAAGTTTTTTTGCAGCAGAAGGATAAGTGAATCATTAAAACCAAGGAGGTAAATATGACAGAGCTAAGAGATAGATACATACGTTTTGACTGGGCCATCAAGCGTTTGCTTCGCCAGAAGGCGAACTTTGGGGTGCTTGAAGGCTTCCTGACTGTGTTTCTGAATGAACCTATCAAGATTATTGATATTCTGGAAAGCGAAGGCAACCAGCAGGCAGCTGAAGATAAATTTAATCGTGTAGATATCAAAGCCAAAAATAGCAAGGGAGAAATTATTATTGTCGATATTCATGCATTCCGTATTCTATATTATTGTGAAAGCATTTATTTTAAGTGGAATCAGTCTATTTTCGATCATATCAATCTGGGAAATACCTACAAAGAGGTGAAGAAGGTATATTCAATCAGCATTCTGTACTTTGATCTGGGCAAGGGATCAGACTACATCTATGTGGGACAGAACAATTTCGTGGGCTTGCATACCCAAGACCACCTGATTATCAGTACCAAGGAGAAAGATACGATAGTGAGGAAATCGCCTTCAGAGATATTCCCAACCTATATTCTGGTTCGAGTTAATGAATTCAATAAGGTGGCTAAATCACCATTGGAAGAATGGGTTGAATACCTGAAAAATGGAGTCATCTCTCCAGACACCCAGGCACCAGGTCTGCAGGAAGCTCGTGAGAAACTGAAATACTATTCCATGTCGGATGCAGAACGTT
This sequence comes from Segatella sinensis, assembly GCF_040095255.1. NCBI lineage: Bacteria > Pseudomonadati > Bacteroidota > Bacteroidia > Bacteroidales > Prevotellaceae > Segatella > Segatella sinensis. The sequence continues at coordinate 113,967 of NZ_JBBNGE010000001.1, forward strand.
ATGCATACGATGAACATATCAATGCCATCATGATTCAAAATGATGTTTTGGGAAATGCAAGACTGGAAGGTATGGAAGAAGGAAGAACCAAAGAGAAAAATGACATTGCCCGCAAAATGCTGGCTAATGGATTGAGCATAGAGCAGATAGCTTTAATTACTGGTTTGACAGAGCAGGAAATTAAAAGACTATAATATAATAAGGTGTATCCCCCTAGCCTTTCATCATCGAAGGCTAAAGAGGATACACCTTATTTTATGATCTCAGCTGATAAGAAACGATACTATGAACGAATCTTATATCCGTGAATGCTGTAATACAAAATGTAGAGGAAGCAAGGGAGACAGAGCCAATAAGCCTGCTGAGCACCTACTGCATCCTTCAGACTGCCATAGAGCGTAGGAAGAACGGCTCCACCAAACATCGCCATGATGAGCAATGAAGAACCTGCCTTGGTAAACTTACCCAGATCTGCCATTGCCAATGGCCAGAGAGCAGGCCACATCAGAGAACAACCCAATGCCATCAATGAGATGAAATAGATGGAAATCTCGGCTGGGGTAAGAACCACCAGCAAAGCTCCGGCAATTGCCAGGAACGAACAGAGCTTCAAGGCTACTGCCTGACTGATGTACTTAGGAATCAGAATGATACCGCAGATATAACCGATAACAATACCGATAGGAGCTATCCAGGCATAGTTAGCAGCACCAGGCAAACCCAGAGAATTGGCATAATCTACCAATGTACCGAGAGAAACCGTCTCAACACCTACATACAGGAACAGTGCCAGACAGCCCAAAAGCAAGTGAGTGAACTGGAAGACAGAGGTCTTGGTTGCAGCATAAGTGCAGGCAGCAGACTCCTCTTCCTCAGAATCATCCTCTCCGGCAGCCTTCACCTCTGGTAATGGAGCCAGGAATGCCAGAACACCCAAAGCCAGGAAGGCTCCGATGATGATCCAGAATGGCTTGGACAAATCCTCGATTCCGATGAGATGCACATCCTTGCCCAACAGCCATACGATGAACATAGATGGGATTGGCCACGCCAGCTTGTTGCAGATACCCATCATACTGATGCGCTTGGCTGCACTATCCAAAGGACCCAGAATGGTGATGTAAGGGTTGACAGATGCCTGGAGATAGGCATTGGCAGCACCACTTACAAAAGATGCAAGCAGGAACAGTGGGAAACTCTTCTCATCGGCAGAAAGGATGAAGAGATAGAATGCTGCTGCGAAGATGACAAACGACAGCGACATCGTCTTCTTGTAACCGATAGCCTTGATGGTGAGTCCGGCTGGATAACCGAAAATCAGGAACGGAATGAAGGTGGCTGCGATGATGAGATAAGAGGCAGCATTGGAAATACCCAGCGACCCCTGCAATACAGGCACCAGCAAGGAATTAATACCCAGGGCAAAGCCCAAAGAGAAAAACATGATTCCAATGAACGACAATGGAATCGCAAAACTTTTTGTTGGTTGCATAGACTTATATTTTAGTTAGAATTTTGGGCAAAGGTACAACTTTTCTCAATATTCTCCAAAGTTTTATGAAAAAAGTTTTTAAATTTCTTGGTTTTATTGCCTTTTCTATCTAACTTTGCACGTATGATGAAAAGATTATTAGTTTTCTTAATGATGTTCTGTGCCCTATCAACTTATTCTCTGGCACAGAACTGGGTAGGCACCTGGGCCACAGCTCCGCAAACTGTAGTCAGATCATTTATGCCCTATAACAATTGCATGACTAACCGTTCGGTACGCCAGGTGGTAAAGGTTAGCATAGGAGGCGACGTGATCCGCCTCAAGTTGAGCAACATCTATTCGATGCAACCCGTAGAGATCCGATCTATCTACATCGCTCATGCCAAGGATTCCTCCGACATCGATGCCAAGACGGCGCAATACTTCAAGTTCGGCAACAGCTACAAGACCATCATCCCTGCCGGCAAGCAGATTGTGAGCAATGCCCTGAAGTTCAAACTCAGGAATCTGGAGCGTGTAGCCATTACCATCAACTACACATCGGCTCCCGAAATTCCAACCGTGCACATGGGTTCGCGCACCACCTCCTATATCATGAAAGGTGTAACCAATGCCCACTCCAACTTTGCGAAGGCTTTCCGGGAAAACCACTGGTACAACATCAGCGGCATCGATGTCTATACGATGAGCAACAACATGAGCGCCATCGCCATCATCGGAAATTCCATCACCGATGGCAAATGCTCTACCGACAATGCCCAGAACCGATGGCCCGACGTGATGTCGGAGATGCTGCAGCTGAAGCATAAGATAACCAATCAAGGTGTGCTGAACCTGGGCATCGGCAACAACCGCGTAACCGTACCGGGCGGCTTCGGAGCCCTCGCCAAGGAACGTTTCGACAGAGACATCCTGATGCAGAGCGGCGTCAAGAAGGTGGTGATCTTCGAGGGAGTCAACGACATCGGTGCAGCCAGGAGCGGCAGCAGCGAAACCGTAGCCCGGCAGATCATCGAGAGCATCCATGGAATGGTGAAGAAGGCGAAAGCCCGGAAGATGAAAGTTTATCTGGGAACCATCACTCCTTTCAAGGGCGCAGGATATTATACCCACTTCCATGAAGCTGCCCGCCTCTATGTAAACGACTGGATCCGAAGTCAGGCAAAGAACGTGGATGGCATCCTGGATTTCGCCAAGCTGCTTCAAGATCCGAATGATGACAGAAGAATGAAGCGGGAATACGCCAGCAACGACTGGCTCCATCCTAACCCAACAGGCTATAAGGCGATGGGAATCTATGCAGCAGACATTGTAAAATAGCCGATATAAAAAACAGCAAAAGCCGCCCATATAAACAGGCGGCTTTTACAATATATAATAATAGGTGTATTACTTCAAGACAATCTTGCAATCATCCAGGCTCTCTACGGTTGCGAGCGCCTCATAACGGATACCCTCCTTGCGCAGGAAGTCGCCACCATGCTGGAAAGCCTTCTCGATGATGAAGCCCATCGCCTCAATCTTGGCACCAGCCTTCTCGCAGAGATCCATCACACCCTTGGATGCGTTACCGTTGGCGAGGAAGTCATCGATGAAGATCACGTGATCCTCTGGAGTCAGGTAGCTGTTGCTCACGCAAACCGTATAGTCACGATCCTTGGTAAAAGAGTGAACCACCGAGGTAATCATACCCTCCATCGTCTTAGGCTGCTTTTTCTTGACGAAGACAACAGGAAGATTGGTCAGATAACCCACCATGATGGCTGGAGCGATGCCCGAAGCCTCGATAGTAACAATCTTGTTGTACTTGATGTCCTTGAAAAGGCGCACGAATTCCTTAGCCAGGTCCATCATCAGGATTGGGTCCATCTGATGATTTACGAAGCTATCTACTTTTAAGATTCCACCAGGAAAGCAGCGGCCCTCCTGCATAATTCTTTCTTTCAGTAAATCCATTATGACTTGAACTTTAATATGGTTATTGGGTGCAAAATTACTACTTTTTTCGGAAACAGAAAAGTTTATCACCCAATAATTTTGTTTTGTCTGCAATTTACCGTAATTTTGCAGCGAAAATAACTGGGAGTGAAAGAAGTTAAAGACTTACCCCCCAATAAAAATTATAAGATTATGAATTCATATATCAAGCAATTCCCCGACCTGATGTCGGGCAAGAAAATCATGTATGTGCACGGTTTCCTCTCTTCTGCACAGAGCGGTACCGTGAAGATGTTGCAGGAACTGATGCCGAATGCTACCCTCGTGGCTGAAGACATCCCGGTTCATCCGGAAGAAGCCATAGAGATGCTGCAGAAGATGGCAGAGACAGAGCAACCCGACCTCATCATCGGTACTTCGATGGGCGGAATGTACACCGAGCTGCTGAAAGGATTCGACCGCATCCTCGTAAACCCAGCCTTCGAGATGGGCAACACGATGAGCAGCATGACCGGAAAGCAGGAGTTCCAGAACCCGAGAAAGGATGGAGTGAACGAACTGATGGTTACCAAAGGTCTTATCAAGGAATACCGCGACTTCACCGAGCGTTGCTTCCAGAACATCACTCCCGAGGAACAGGAGCGTGTATATGGTCTCTTCGGCGATGAAGACCCGGTAGTGCATACCTTCGACCTCTTCCACGAGCACTATCCACAGGCCATCCACTTCCATGGCGAGCACCGACTCATCGACAAGGTGGCATTCCACTATCTCTGTCCCGTAATCCGATGGATTGACGACAAGCAGAACGGCAAGGAGCGCCCTATCGTATATATAGACTTCGATGCCCTGCACGACAGTTACATGAAGGCAACCAGCTCGATGCACAAGGCTTACGAGATGCTGATAGAGCATTACAACGTATATATCGTAGCCCCAGCGCCAACCAACGACCATGAATATATGGCGAAGGTGCAGACCTGGGTAGAGGAATATCTCTCTACCCCAGCCTACAACCACATCATCTTCTGCAATCAGAAGAACCTGCTCTACGGTGATTACTTCATCGACCCTCGCCCATGCGATGGTTTCATGGGTACAACCATCGAGTATGGCAGCGATGAATTCAAGACCTTCGAGGAAATCATCACCTTCTTCGAAAGACTGGGAGGACAGTAATCTTATGCCTTATCCAGATTCTTTGGCAATACGAGGTTCAGGATCACGGCGAGCAGGAAGACTACAGCCACACAGTTATCTGCAAAAACGGTGCGCACAATCTCTGGGAAGATATTGAACATACCTGTTGCTGATGTAAAGCCGAGACCCACGCTGAGTGAAAGACTCACGATGACCATGTTGCGCTGAGAGAAACCCGTGCGAGCCATCATACCGAAACCGGCAAAGAGGATGCTACCAAACATCATAATGGTACAGCCTCCCAATACTGCCTGAGGAATGGTGGTGAGCACATATCCGATAGCCGGGAACACACCACCGATAATCATGATGATGGCACCCAAGGCAATGGTAAAGCGGTTTACGACTCCAGACATGGCTGCCAAACCTACATTCTGGCTGAACGAAGTGATAGGAGTACATCCGAAGAGACCCGATACTGAGCTTACGAAACCATCACAGCAGACAGCTGCACTCATCTCCTTGGTATTAGGATCGCGCTTCAAGGCACTGTTGCAGAGCGCAGAAGTATCACCGATGGTTTCTGTGGCAGAAACCAGATAAACAGCTATCACCGAGAGGATGGCACCGACATTAAACTCCGGAGTAAATGGAAGGAGCTTTGGTAAGGCAACGATAGAAAGACCGGAAAGTCCGCTAAAATCGATCATTCCTATAAAGAGAGCCAAGACATAGCCTACCAGCAGACCAACCAATACCGACAGAGAGCGGAGGAATCCCTTGGCAAAAATCTGGCAGAGGAGACAAGCGAGCAAGGTTACTGAACCCACGACCCAATTGTTCATGCTACCGAAGTCGGCAGCACCCTGACCACCGGCAAAAGAGTTGGCGCCTACAGGAAGCAGCGAGAAACCGATGGCTGTTACCACAGTAGCGGCTACTACAGGCGGAATGAGCTTGATCCAGTACTTGGCAAAGAGACCAAGCGTACCTTCTACCAAACCGCCGATAATGACTGCACCAATCAGCGTACCCATGCCATGAGCACCGGCGATGGCGATGGCAAGCGAAAGGAAGGTAAAGGAGATACCCATCACGATAGGAAGACGGGAACCGATGCGCCATACCGGATAGAGCTGTAACAGAGTACCGATACCGGCGATAACCATACAGTTCTGGATGAGCACAGCGCTCACCGAACTATCCAATCCTATCGCACCGGCAAGGATCATAATTGGAGCAATGTTACTTACGAACATCGCCAACACATGTTGAAGACCAAAAGGGAGTGCTTTACCGACGGGCACTCTACCGTCAAGCTTGTAGAGATTTTCTATTGACTGTTCCATTGTCGTTATAATAATTAGAGAATTTCCATCTTCCAGAATTCAGGGCTTTCTGAAATTGGCGGCAAAATTACAAAGAAAATCTGAGAAATCGGTTCTTTTAGTAGAATAATTCGTTGTATAAAAGAAAAAACGGAGTATTAATACTCCGTTTTTTCTGTATTTTCCTCCCACATGCGGAAAGCACCCAGCGCCTCATCTCGCATCAGGGCAATCATCGGCTTATGGCGGTCTTCTATCTTGCGGTCTATCTCCTCGTAGATAAACTCATCATCGAAACCTATCTTGGCTGCATCCTTTCTGTCGTTGGCATAATAGATACGGTCGAGATGTGCCCAGTAGATAGCACCCAGACACATCGGGCATGGCTCGCAGGAGGTATAAATCTCGCAGCCCTCCAGATTGAAGGTCTTCAGCTTGAAACAAGCCTGGCGCACACAGTTCACCTCGGCATGTGCCGTAGGATCGAGGTCGATGGTTACGCTGTTGGAAGCCTCAGCGATGATGATTCCGTCCTTGGCGATAACGGCACCGAAAGGTCCGCCACCGGTCTTCACACTATTCTTTGAGAGCTCAATAGCTCTATGCATCAATTCTTCTTTTGTCATTCGTTTATTTTTTTAGATTAATAATATCCCATCTTTCATTTGGGGGCTACAAATATACAAAAAAGAAATGATACGGCAAGGCTTTCATACGAAAAAAATACTTAATGGAATACTTCTTTTTCCCATCACCTCGTTAATTATCCATAATTATAAATGCATTTATTATAAGAGTATTTATAATTTTTGTAACTTTGCGCCATCACTTATAAAAAATTGATTATGGATATACCCTTTATTTATGGAAGACTCGCTGAGAAAGAGAGTTTTATCGACAGAGTAGAAGACAGAAGGGAACTGAAGAATTTCCTTCGCCACGGCATCAACGTCATCTTGGTATCTCCAAGAAGATGGGGAAAATCTTCGCTTGTCAGAACCTCTATGGAAGAATTAATGCAGGAAGAATCCAAAATAAAGGTTTGCTTCATGGATGCCTCCAAGATTCATACGGAGGAAGAATTCTACAACAAATTTGCCTCCATCGTGATACAAGGAGTTTCTTCCACATTGGAACAGAAATTATCTGACTTAGTGAAATTTATCAATCGTTTTACCCCAAGCATCACGATAGCTTCCGACCCAATGAATAGCGTAGAGGTCAACCTAAAGGTGAATCCTGTAAAGGAAAGTCCTGAAAACATTCTGCAACTCCCCGAAAGGATAGCCGAGGCTAAAGGCATCAAGATTATCGTCTGCATCGATGAGTTTCAGCAACTCGCCAACCTGCAAAAATGGAAGAACCTTGAAGCTATGCTGAGGGCTGAATGGCAGTTGCAGCACCATACCACCTATTGTCTCTACGGCAGCAAGATGCACATGATGAAAGATATTTTCAACAAGGCAAACAGTCCTTTCTTTAAGTTTGGACAACTGATGAACCTGAAGAGAATAGCCAAGGAATATTGGATTCCATACATCATGAGCAATTTTAAGAAGACAGGAAAAACTATCTCTGAGAGCCAAGCAGAATGTCTATGCGAAAGAGTGAAGTATAACTCTTGGTACGTACAGCAATATTGCTTCTTCCTATGGTCACACACAGACAAAGAGGTGACACAAGAACTCCTCGACAACCAGCTCCAACTGGTTTTGGACACCAACGAAGACTTGTTCTTGACAGAGATGGACGAGCTCACTCCCACCCAAATCGGCATGTTGAAAGCCATCGCTTCTGGCGAAAAGCACTTCAATGCCAAGGATGTCGTAGAGACGTATGGTCTGGGGCAGCCACAGAGCATCACACGTAACAAGAAAGTATTAGTAGAGAAAGATCTCGTTGAGAAACATCTTCAAGATTTCTCATTCGTCGATCCTGTCTTCGAACTTTGGCTGAAAAGAGAATACAACATTTTACCATAATGGGAATAAAAACAGCCAATAATCGCATTTTCGAGGAAAAAGATGAGGTAAACATCTTTCAAGATTAAGCAACAATTCATGAATCAGAACAATATCAGCGCCGCAGAACTATTTCAAAGGGTAAGGGAACTCCTGATGCTCCCAGAACTGGAACCGCAGACCCGCAACAAGATGATGCACGACACGCTCATCCTCTGCTGCCACGAAGGAGTAAAGGATACGAAACAGGCTTTCGGTAACCTTTTCTCACAGGTGGACTATCTCTGCAAGGCACGCGGCATCAAGGTGGCAGACAAGATTGCCATCCAGACCATGCGCCGACACAGCAACTCGCAGGAACCGCTTTCGGGCGAAGACCTGAAATACGATGCACGTGCCCTCGCCCTCTTCATCTCAGCAGTCTTCGGAGTGGATGTTCCCCACGAACTCAACGTACTCATTCCGCATACTCCCCGACCTTATCAGAAGGGACTGGAAATCAACAACCGCCGTATCCGATGCATCGTGAAGAACTGGGACGGAGATTTCATCCGTGTGGACATCGACCAGGATGCCGATGAGGAGGAATATCTCGTGCAGTTGAAGGATGAGGAGAATCATATCGACCATACCTATCTCTGGGATATCCTGAAGGAAGGGATGCAGCTCAACCTGCTCGACTGTCAGGTGAAGCAGCCCATCATCACTCCCCGCCTCATCGTGGTGGAACCGGATTATCTGGTAGATATCAGTAGCATCGCCACCTGTTTTACGGCTTTCGGTCATCATCCCCTGCTCTATCTTCTCAACCTGATGAAGCCCAGAGCCAACACCCAGGCTACCCTGCTGGGTAACTTTGCCGGAGCTGCGCTGGATGACATCATCAACAGCCACGGCAAATACCAGATGAACGAGACGGTGAAGACAAACTTCCGGGAGAAAGCCCTGGAATTCTGCACCTGTCCCTGGTTTGACCCCAAGAAGTTCTATACCGATGCCAGCCTGCAGGCTTTCAATCTGCAGCAGGTAGTGGATATCCTCTTTCCACGCACCGCATCTCAGGCACAGATGACGGCTTTACGTGGCGAAAGTCTTTACGACCGGAAGAAAGCCATTCTGGAACCTTCGTTCGTCTGCGAAGCCCTTGGCATTCAGGGGCGTGTGGATCTGATGACCACCGACTGCAAACTACTGGTGGAACAGAAATCAGGACGCAACATGAATATCGAAACCCATCAGGTAGATCCGGGTTATCACAGTTATCAGCTGGAGCCTCACTATGTGCAGCTCCTGCTCTACTATGGTGTATTGCAGCACAACTTCAAGTTGAGCAACGACCGCGTGAACATCCGATTGCTCTACTCCAAATACCGTCCACAGGACGGACTGATGGTGGTAGCCTACTACCAGAAGCTCTTCAAGGAAGCCATCCAATACCGCAACCAGCTGGTAGCCGCCTCCTTCGAGATAGCCAAGGAGGGTTTCGAACATGCGCTGAACGAGTTTACCCCCGAGGTATTGAATGTGGCAGGCACTCAGGACTTCTTCTACAACAAGTATCTGAAACCACAGATAGAAGCCATCACCAAGCCGCTCCATACCCTATCGTCCCTGGAGGAAGCCTACTTCTGTCGCATGATGACCTTCGTCTTGCGGGAACAGATGATCAGCAAGGTGGGCGCACAGGAAGGAACGAACACATCAAGTTCTGACCTCTGGACCATGCCACTCACCGAGAAGAAGGATGCCGGAAATATCTATACCGACCTGCACATCATCCGAAAGGAACAGAGCTGCGCCGGAAGCGGATATGATACCATCACCCTGAGCGTACCCGACCAGGGCAAGGACTTCCTACCCAATTTCCGCATCGGCGATATGGTGTATCTCTATACCTACAAGCTCAAGGAAGAACCAGATGTGAGAAAGGCTATATTATATAAAGGTGTGCTGCAGGAGATTCACAGCGATGAAATCGTGGTTCACCTGACCGATGGACAGCAGAACGCCGACATCTTTGAGATGAACCTGCCGTATGCCATCGAACACGGAACGAGTGATGCCTCTACGGGGGGAAGCATCCGCAACCTGCACCAGTTTATCTGTGCACCAAAGGACAAACGCGACCTTCTTCTGGGCCAGCGTGTTCCAGAGAGAGACACTTCGCAGGAATTGACCAGACACTATGACGATGTATTGGACGACATCATCCTCCGTGCCAAGCAGGCACAGGATTACTTCCTGCTCGTGGGACCTCCTGGAACAGGAAAGACCAGTCGTGCCCTGAAGTTCATGGTGGAAGAAGCACTGAACGACGGAACTGGAATGCCTACAGCAGAAAGCATCGCCGCCGGAGGCAAGTCAGCTTTTCAGCCTGCTTCCTCTATCCTGCTGATGAGCTATACCAACCGTGCCGTGGATGAAATCTGCGAGATGCTGGTAGATTCCGGCATTCCATTTCTGCGCCTCGGCAGCGAGTATTCCTGCGATGAGCGATTCCGCCCTTATCTGATAGAGAAGGCTATCAGCGACTGTCCGAAGCTGGAAGCCATCAAGCAATATATAATAGGTACGCGCGTGATTGTGGGCACCACTTCGATGATGACCTCCAAGCCCTTCATCTTTACGCTGAAGCACTTCAAGCTTGCCATCATCGATGAGTCGAGCCAGATACTGGAGCCTAATCTCATCGGTCTGCTATCGGCAGTAGATAAGTTCATCCTCATCGGCGACTACAAGCAGTTGCCTGCCGTCGTGCAGCAGAGCGAGAAGGATTCGGGCATCCCTACCATCAACGACAGTCAGAAAGGGGGTGTCATCGATATGAGTATCCTGCAGGACATCTGCCTCACCAACTGCCGCAACTCCCTCTTCGAGCGCCTGATCAGATGGGAAGACCACGAGGAGCGCACCGAATTCATCGGCATCCTGCGCCGACAGGGACGGATGCATCCGGAAATTGCCGAGTTTCCAAACCGGATGTTCTATCGCCGGGAGAAACTGGAACCCGTACCTTGTCCGCATCAGTTGGAGTCGGAACTGTCGTACACCCTCCCATCAGAAGATGCACTTGATGACCTGCTGAAGGAACACCGCATGATCTTCCTCCCTTCCAGATTCTGCAAGGAACCGAATGTGTCGGACAAAATCAATGCCAACGAGGCAGAAATCGTAGTGGATATGCTTCGCCGCATCCACCGTTTCTACGGCGACAGGTTTGATGCCCAGAAGACGGTGGGCGTCATCGTACCCTATCGCAACCAGATAGCCATGGTGCGCAAAGGCATCGAAAAGCTGGGCATCCCGGAACTGGAAAAGATCAGCATCGACACCGTAGAGCGCTATCAGGGCAGTCAGCGTGATGTCATCATCTACAGTTTCACCATCCAGAACATCTGGCAGCTCGATTTTCTTGCCGGCAACAGCTTTGTGGAAGACGGAGCCATCATCGACCGCAAGCTGAATGTCGCCATTACCCGAGCCCGGAAACAGATGATTATGACCGGTAATCCGGAGATACTGCGCAATAATCAGATTTTTAGCGAATTAATAGAATACGTAAGAGGCAAGGGAGGATATTTGGAAAGAAAAGCGACGGAAAGTTGAATAAAAGCAGGAAAAGCTTCTCGTTTTGCAAAATTTCCCCCAAAAAGTTTGGTGATTCAGAAATAAAGTTCTATCTTTGCAATCGGATTACAAACAAAAGGATAAACAAGAGACACAATAAGATATAGGATTCCGGTGCTCAACAGGCACTGGAATTCTTTATTTTTTATGCCTCCTGCCAACTTAATTAATAACAATAAACAAAAAGAAAATTATGGCTTACATGTCACAAGAAGGCTACGACAATCTCGTAGCTGAGCTGAAACAGCTCGTAACTGTAGAGCGCCCTAAGGCATCAGCCGCAATTGCTGAAGCCCGCGATAAGGGTGATTTAAGTGAGAACTCTGAGTATGATGCCGCTAAAGAGGCTCAGGCTCATCTAGAAGATAAGATCAATCGTCTGAAGCTCACCATTGCCGAGGCTAAAATCATCGACACCAAGCAGCTCAGCACCGACAGCGTGCAGATCATGTCGAAGGTAGAGATGACCAACATGGCTAACAAGGCAAAGATGACCTATACCATCGTGAGCGAGAGCGAGGCTAACCTGAAGGAAGGCAAGATTTCCATCAAGACCCCTATCGCACAGGGATTGCTCAACAAGAAGGTTGGTGAAATTGCAGAGATCAAGATCCCTCGTGGAACCATTAATCTTCGCATCGACAAGATTTCATTTGAATAAAAAGAATAAAGGAACTATCATACGGACAGTGATGCCCGTATGACGGTTCCTTTTTATGTTATATGTAAGCCCATCAAGACATATTATTCATTTTAAACAGAAATAGAGATTATGGCAAGCATTTTTTCAAAGATTGCAGCAGGAGAGATTCCTAGCTACAAGTGTGCAGAAAGCGACAAGTTCTATGCTTTCCTCGACATTAGCCCTATCGGCAAAGGACATACTTTGGTGATTCCTCGCAAGGAAGTGGACTACATCTTCGATATGGAGGATGCAGACCTGGCTGAGTTTGAAGTATTCGCCAAGAAAGTAGCCAAGGCTATCAAGGCAGCCTTCCCATGCAAGAAGGTGGCTCAGGTGGTTTTGGGACTGGAAGTTCCTCACGCTCACATCCATCTCATTCCTATGAACAGTGAGGCAGACGTGAACTTCCGCAAGGAGCACCTCAAGCTCTCTGAAGAGGAGTTCAAGGAAATCGCCAACAAGATTTATACAGAATTCCAGAAGTTATAAGCAATAAAAAAGAGCAGCAAAGATTCGCTGCTCTTTTTCTATCCTATACGTATTCATCGCCCTTCTTCATCTGTATCTCATTCACATACTTGCGAATAAGGGCAGAAGAATCTTCCTTCTTGCATACCAGGAGCACATTGTCTTTCTCGGCAACGATAAAGCCATCAAGACCATTGAGTACGGCAAGCTTACCCTTCGGCATTTTCACCACCGTATTATGGCAATCCTCGATGAAGACGTCGCTGTCTATCACCACATTGTCATCCTCGCTCTTCTGCATCGCCTCATAGATACTGTGCCAGGTACCCAGGTCGGCCCATCCGAAGTCGCATTTCATCATGCAGGCATTGGATGGCTTGTCCAATACGCCAAAATCTACCGAGATATTAGGGTAAGAAGAAAAGGTCTCCTTCATATAGGCATTCTCCGTCTCTATGCTGAACTCCGGATATTTCTTGTCATACTCACGAAGCACAGGAGGCAGAATCTTGCAGAAGCACTCACGCAGATGCTTGACATTGCTCAGGAAGATACCTGTATTCCAATAGAACTCTCCACTCTCAACAAAGATCTTGGCGAAATCACGCTCAGGTTTCTCCGTAAACGACTGTACGGCATAGATATCCTCTTCTACCACATCGCCCATCTGGATATAACCATAACCCGGTTCTGGACGGGTAGGCTTGACTGCCATCGTCAGGAAACGGTCGTTAGCTGCAACAAACGCCAAGCCCTCCAATACATTCTTGCGGAAAGCCTCTTCATTGAAGATGGCCTGATCGGAAGGAGTATTGATGATGCACGCATCAGGGTTCAGCATGGAGATGCGATGGTTAGCCCAAGCCATACTTGGAGCCGTATTGCGATGAATAGGCTCAGCCATAATGCGATCGGCAGATACCTCAGGCAACTGCTCTTTCACCAAATCTACATATTCCTCGTTGGTATTGATATAAATATGGTCGGCAGGTACTATCTTTGCCATGCGATCGAATGTCTGCTGCAATTGGGTACGTCCGACTCCAAAGAAGTCAATGAACTGTTTTGGATGACTGCTCCGACTGCATGGCCAAAGTCTTCGACCTTTTCCACCTGCGAGAATCACACAATAATTATTATTATCATTAAGTGTCATATTATAGTTCATTTTTTATAAGTTACTAAATTCAAGTGTAAAATTACTCATTATCTGCGAGAAAGCCAAATCTTTTCTAAGAATTTAATAAAGAATAGGAGAAATAAAACACATTTTTAGCTTTTTTCGCCCTTGGAATTGTTTTTTCAGAAAAAAAATCACCAAAAAGTTTGCTATTTCAATTTTTATTTGTACCTTTGCACCCGCAATCGCCCAGATGGCGGAATCGGTAGACGCGCTGGTCTCAAACACCAGTGGAGCAATCCATCCCGGTTCGATCCCGGGTCTGGGTACAAGGAGCTGCAAGTTTTTACTTGCGGCTCTTTCCTTTGCAAACACCATCGCCCAGATGGCGGAATCGGTAGACGCGCTGGTCTCAAACACCAGTGGGGCAACCCATCCCGGTTCGATCCCGGGTCTGGGTACAAGGAGCTGCAAGTTTTTACTTGCGGCTCTTTTTTTGCCTGATTATGAAAAGGGCATCACCCTTGACTTCTAATCAAAATTAAAAGCCGCTCAACAGGCAAATCTGTTGAGCGGCTTTTTTATATGGAAATCATAGCACTGCAGCTATGATGCCTAGTCTTTAAAATCGAGTGAGAGTTCACCTGTGCCTAGAAGATTGTAGCTCTTGCGATGATAAGGCGTAATACCAAACTCCCTGATGGCAGCACGATGCTTCTTAGTAGGATAACCCTTGTTGCCCTTCCAGTCGTACTGTGGATATTCCTCTGCAAGCGCATCCATATAGTCATCACGATAAGTCTTGGCAAGAATGCTTGCCGCAGCTATCGAGAGATACTTTCCATCGCCTTTTACGATCGTGGTATAAGGCAGGTCCTTGTAAGGCTTGAAACGATTACCATCCACAATCACCGCCTCAGGACGTACCTTCAGCTGGTCCAAGGCACGATGCATCGCCAGGAAACTCGCATTCAGAATATTGATCTGATCGATTTCTTCGGGAGTAACAATGCCCACAGCCCAAGCCACAACATCACGCTCTATCTGTTCACGGAGCGCCTTGCGTTTCTTGTCAGTCAGCTTTTTGCTATCATTGAGGTCAGGGTTCTGATAATCGGGAGGAAGAATCACTGCAGCAGCATAGACGCTACCTGCCAGACAACCTCTGCCCGCCTCATCGCAGCCCGCCTCAATCATATCCTTATAATAATGACTTTCTAACATATTCTTATCTACTTAAGAAGATAAATGAAGTTAAGAAGACAAACAGGTTCACTGTCCGACCTAGAACATCTGAGAAACGCGTTTTACGCCTGCTATAAGCGCATCAACCTCTTCCTTGGTGTTGTACAAGGCGAAGCTTGCACGAACGGTTCCCAGAATTCCATAGCGGTCCATCAAAGGCTGTGCACAGTGATGGCCTGTACGAACGGCGATGCCCAGGCGGTCGAGCAAGGTTCCCATATCCATGTGATGAATATCACCAACCAAGAAGCTGACAACGGCGTCCTTGCCTTCCTGCTCACCAAAAAGTCTGATTCCATCGATGGTTCTCATCTGGTCCATGCAGTAGCGGGTGAGTTCCTGCTCATGCTTGGCAATGTTATCCATGCCGAGTGCAGAGACATAATCGATGGCCTTTGCCAAACCATGGGTAGCTACATAATCAGGAGTACCAGCCTCGAACTTGAAAGGCAGTTTCTCGAAAGTGGTCTTCTCGAAACTTACACTCTCAATCATTTCGCCACCTCCCTGATAAGGAGGCAACTTGTCGAGCCATTCTTCCTTACCGTAAAGCACACCGATACCGGTAGGACCATAAATCTTATGTCCGCTGAAAGCGAAGAAATCGCAATCCATATCCTGTACATCCACTGCGAAGTGAGGAGTACTCTGGGCACCATCCACCATCACAGGCACACCGTGCTCGTGAGCAATTTTGATCATCTCCTTCACTGGATTCACTGTACCCAGCACGTTGCTTACCTGGGCAATGCTCACAATTTTGGTGCGCTCAGTGAATAAACCGGCGAATTCATCGAGGTTAATCTCACCTTTATCGTTGATTGGGATTACACGGATGGCAATTCCCTTCTTGGCAGCCTGCAACTGCCAAGGCACGATATTGGAGTGATGCTCCATGGTAGAGATAATCACCTCATCGCCCTCGCTCATAAAGGCATCGCTGAACGATGAAACCACGAGATTCAGACTCTCGGTAGTACCGCGGGTAAAGATGACTTCCTCAACCTTAGGCGCATTGATAAACTTGCGCACGGTTTCGCGGGCTGCCTCATGAAGGTCGGTAGCCTGCTGAGAGAGATAGTGAACGCCACGATGCACATTGGCATTTACATTGAGATACTCGTCGCGCATGGCATCGAGCACGCACAATGGCTTCTGCGTGGTTGCCGCATTATCCAGATACACCAATGGCTTATCATAGACCTTTCTCGATAAAATCGGGAAATCTGCTCTTACTTGATTGATATCATACATATTTTTAAGAACTTAACTCCTTTAAAAGGATATTATCTACTTGCAAAGCTTGCAGCCCTCGCACTTATTGAGTTCACCACGGAATCGCTTCTCTACAAGATGATGCAGACGATCACGTAATGGCTCCAGCTCCATCTTGTCTATGACTTCGTTGATAAATGCAAACTGAAGAAGCAACTTGGCCTCCTCACGGCTCACTCCACGCTGCTGCATATAGAACAATGCCGCATCGTTGAGCTGACCGACGGTACTACCGTGTGCACATTTCACATCGTCGGCATAGATCTCCAGCATCGGCTGGGTGAACATGCGGGCTGTCTTCGTAGCACAGAGGTTTTGGTTGGTTTCCTGCGAAGTGGTCTTCTGGGCACCATGACGAACCAATACTCTGCCAGCAAAAGCGCCACGTGCCTCACCATCGAGTACATACTTATAAAGCTCGTTGCTGGTGCAATGACCCACCTGATGATCGATAAGCGTATTGTTATCTACCACCTGGTTCTTGTCGGCAATCACACAACCATTACAGAAGCACTCGGCTCCCTCGCCCTTGAATACAAGGTCGAGGCGGTTGCGGGTGATACCGTTATGAAGCGTGATTACGTTATGGTTCACGCGGCTGTTAGCCTGCTGCTCAATGTAAACGTTACTGACACGACGGTTCTTGTAATGAGTCTCCTCCAGACAATAGAGGTCGAGACTGGCATTCTCGCCCACATAAGCCTCGATTACCTGAGTAGCGAGGAAGTTCTTGTCATCGGCAGCATGATCGCAGAAGAGGAACTTAGCCTCAGCGCCCTGTTCCATCACGATGAGCACACGGCGGTTTACCATCAAATCTACATCCGAACGGAGAATATTGATGACCTGAATGGTTCGCTCCACCTTCACGTTCTTTGGTACGTAGATAAGCAAGCCATCCTGTGCCAGGAATGTATTCAATGCCGTGATGCCATCTTCATCGGTTTTGGCAATCTTAGCGTAGTATTTCCCGATGAATTCAGGGTTTTCTGCAGCAATCTTGTTCAAAGAGTCCACGATAACACCCTCTGGCAACTCTACCTTTGGCAATGCCTTGCAATAGAAAGCATCGTTTACCACGAAGTAGAGCGAAGTGCTCAGGTTAGGCACATCGCAGCGGAAAGCCTCGTATGGATCTACCGGAATTTCCAGGCGATTCAAGTTCAAGCCATAGTCTGGCTCGAAGATGGCGCTCATATCTGTGTACTTGTATCTTTCTACCTTACGGGAAGGAAAGCCCAGGCGACGGAAGTCCTCGAATGCTGCATCGCGCACCGCATTGAGCACCTCAGCACTGTTCTTCTTGATCACTCTCGAAGAAGACTGATACAAGTCTAAATATTGTTTTTCTGAAAGCATAGCCATCCTCCTAATTATTTCTCATCTACTTCAGCCTTGATCCAGTCGTAGCCACGAGCCTCAATCTCCTTGGCAAGTTCAGGACCGGCAGTCTTCACGATTCTACCCTTATAGAGTACGTGAACCACACTTGGCTTAATCATATCGAGCAGACGCTCATAGTGAGTAATGACGATAGCAGAAGTCTTGTCGGTATGCATCTTGTTTACACCGTCAGCCACAATACGCATCGCATCCACGTCGAGACCAGAGTCGGTTTCATCGAGGATAGAGAGCTTTGGCTCCAACATTGCCATCTGGAAAATCTCGTTGCGCTTCTTCTCACCACCCGAGAAACCTTCATTTACAGAACGGCGAGCCAACTTGCTGTCCAGTTCCACCAACTCACGCTTCTCGCGCATCAGCTTCATGAATTCGCTGGTGTTCAATGGCTCCAAGCCCTGATACTCGCGCTTGGCATTGATAGCCGCACGCATAAAGTTGGTCATGGATACACCAGGAATCTCCACTGGATACTGGAAAGAGAGGAACAATCCCTCACGGGCACGATCCTCAGGCTTCATATCCAGGAGGTTCTTGCCGTTGAAGATAGCCTCACCCTCGGTTACGGTATAGAGAGGGTTACCTGTGAGCACAGCGCTCAAGGTTGACTTACCGGAACCGTTAGGTCCCATGATAGCATGTATCTCACCATCGTTGATTGTCAGGTTGATACCTTTCAATATTTCTTTGCCTGCAATAGTAGCATGCAGATTCTTAACCTCTAACATAATTTTAGTCAATTTTTATCGATTTCATCGAAAATGATAATGATTATCCTACGGTTCCTTCGAGTGAAACACTCAGAAGCTTCTGTGCCTCTACGGCAAACTCCATAGGCAATTTGTTGAGCACGTCCTTGGCATAACCGTTTACGATCAGGCCGACAGCCTCCTCGGTAGGAATGCCTCGCTGATTGCAATAGAAGAGCTGGTCTTCTGAAATCTTCGAGGTAGTTGCCTCATGCTCGAACACGGCTGTGTCGTTATGGGCATCCATATATGGGAAGGTATGCGCTCCACTATCGCTGCCCAGCAACAAGGAGTCGCAGGAACTGTAGTTGCGGGCATTATCGGCATTGGATGTAGCACGAACCAGACCACGATAGGAGTTCTGGCTATGACCAGCCGAAATACCCTTCGAGATGATGGTACTCTTGGTGTTCTTACCCATGTGAATCATCTTGGTACCTGTATCGGCCTCCTGATAGTTGTTGGTAACAGCTACGCTGTAGAACTCAGCTACAGAGTTGTCGCCACGCAAGATACAAGAAGGATACTTCCAGGTAATCGCAGAACCCGTCTCTACCTGAGTCCAGCTCAACTTAGAGTTGACACCACGCAAGTCGCCTCGCTTGGTTACCAGATTCAGCACACCACCCTTACCATGCTCATCACCAGGATACCAGTTCTGAACGGTAGAGTATTTCACCTCAGCATTATCCTTGACGATAATCTCTACGATAGCCGCATGGAGCTGGTTCTCATCACGCATTGGCGCTGTACATCCCTCCAGATAAGAAACGTAGGCATCATCATCGGCGATGATCAATGTACGCTCGAACTGACCGGTGTTACGGGCATTGATGCGGAAGTAACTGCTCAACTCCATCGGACAGCGAACGCCCTTAGGAATATAAACGAATGAGCCATCACTGAATACGCAACTGTTCAAGGCTGCATAAAAGTTATCACGATAAGGAACTACGGTTCCCAGATACTCTCTTACCAAATCAGGATGCTCCTTCACTGCCTCGCCGATACTGCAGAAGATGACGCCCTTCTCACGAAGTTTCTCCTTGAAGGTAGTCTTCACCGATACAGAGTCCATGATGGCATCCACGGCGGTACCGCTCAATGCCAAGCGCTCCTCCAGAGGAATACCGAGCTTATCGAATGTCTTCTCCAGCTCAGGATCAATTTCCTTGTTCTTTGGCTTCTTTGCCAAAGGGTCGGCATAGTATGAAATCTCCTGGTAGTCAATAGGTGGCACGTGCACGTGACCCCATTTTGGCTCCTTGAGCGTCTTCCAGTAATTGTAGGCTTTCAGACGAAATTCGAGCATCCAGTCTGGCTCTCCCTTCTTCTGCGAGATCAGGCGCACAACATCCTCGTTGAGACCCTTTTCTATGATTTCAGTATGTACATCGGTGGTAAAACCATACTCATATTTCTGGTCTATCACATCCTTGACAACCTGATTCTGTTCTTTCTCTATTTCTGCCATTTTATTTAGAATAACCTTTCGTTATTTTAACCCTAAATAGGGATAAGCCGCTGAGGACTCATCCCTACCTTATTATATATAATATATGCTATATTACAACTTCTGCTCTACCTCGATCTCTGTGAAGGTCTCGATAACGTCGCCTTCCTGGATATCGTTGTAGTTGACGAGGCTCAAACCGCACTCCATACCGGTAACCACCTCCTTGACATCGTCCTTGTAACGCTTCAAGGCACCGATTTCTGCAGTACGGAGCACGATACCGTCACGGATGACGCGAGCCTTATCCTTAGCGTGTACCTTACCCTCGGTAACGAGACCACCGGCAATAGTACCCACCTTGGAAATCTTGAAGGTCTGCTTCACCTCAACCTGACCGGTAACGATTTCCTTCTTCACCTTGTCGAGCATACCTACCATCGCACTCTTGATATCGTCGATAGCATCGTAGATGATAGAGTAAGTGTTGATTTCAACACCCTCACGGTCGGCAGCCTTGCGTGCATCGGCAGATGGACGAACCTGGAAACCAACGATGACTGCATCTGATGCAGATGCCAGCATCACGTCGTTCTCCGAAATCTGACCTACCGCCTTGTTCACTACGTTCACCTGGACCTTCTCGGTAGAAAGCTTGATGAATGAGTCGCTCAATGCCTCAACAGAACCATCGGTATCACCCTTTACGATGACGTTCAACTCGTGGAACTCACCACGTGCGATACGGTGAGAAATATCACCCAAGGTCAAGCGCTTCTGAGTACGCAAGCCCTGTTCACGCTGTAACTGCTCACGCTTGTTGGCAATTTCACGAGCCTCCTGCTCTGTCTCGATTACGTGGAACTGGTCACCTGCTGTAGGCGCACCATTCAAACCGAGGATGATAGCTGGCTCTGCAGGAGCAGCTGACTTGATATTGGCATTACGCTCATTGAACATCGCCTTCACACGACCCCAAGAAGTACCGGCGAGAACGATGTCGCCTACCTTCAAGGTACCGTTGGCAACCAATACGGTAGAAACATATCCACGACCCTTGTCGAGAGAAGACTCGATGATGGTACCTGTGGCACGACGGTTAGGGTTAGCCTTCAAGTCGAGCATATCAGCCTCGAGGAGCACCTTGTCGAGCAGATCGTGAACACCGATACCCTTCTTGGCACTGATTTCCTGGCACTGGTACTTACCACCCCACTCCTCAACGAGCAGGTTCATGTTAGCCAAGTCCTCACGGATACGGTCTGGGTTAGCACCCGGCTTATCAATCTTGTTGATAGCAAATACCATTGGCACACCGGCAGCCTGTGCATGGGCGATAGCCTCCTTGGTAGTAGGCATCACGGAGTCATCGGCTGCGATGATGATGATGGCGATATCGGTAGCCTGAGCACCACGGGCACGCATGGCGGTAAACGCCTCATGACCTGGAGTATCCAGGAAGGTTACCTTGCGACCGCTGTTCAGAGTCACACTGTAAGCACCGATATGCTGGGTAATACCACCCGCCTCACCGGCAATCACATTGGTATTGCGGATATAGTCGAGCAAAGAGGTCTTACCGTGGTCAACGTGACCCATCACGGTTACGATTGGAGCACGTGGAACCAAGTCGTTCTCATCATCCTCTTCCTCGCTCACTGCCTCCTGAACCTCGGCACTCACGTATTCGGTCTTGAAACCGAACTCCTCAGCCACCATATTAATGGTTTCAGCATCCAGACGCTGGTTGATAGATACCATGATACCTACACCCATCAGGGTAGAGATAACCTGAGTAACGCTGATATCCATCATCGTAGCCAACTCGCTAACGGTAACGAACTCAGTAAGCTTCAGGGTCTTGCTTTCCTTCTGCTCCTGGCGAGCCTGATCCTGCAACTTCTCCTGAACAGCCTCACGCTTCTCCTTACGATACTTAGCACCCTTCTTGTTCTGGCTCTTGCTGGTCAAACGGGCGAGAGTCTCCTTTACCTGGCGTGCAACAGCCTCGTCGTCCACCTCAATCTGGCGCTGGTTGCCGCGGTTGTTATTGCCGCGGTTGTTATTATTGTTATTATTATTATTTCTATTCTTGTTTCTATTCTTCTTGTTGTTGCCACCATTGTTGCCCTTATTCTGGCCATTACCATCGGCACTGTTGTTCTTAGCCTCGGCATTGATGTCAACACGCTCCTTGTTGATACGAACACGCTTCTTGCGATCATTGTGCTGCTGCGCCAACTTCTCTTCACGCTCCTTGCGGCGCTCCTCCTTAGACTTCTTCTTAGGACGAGTGCTCTGATTGAGAGAAGAAAGATCAATCTTACCCAACACCTTAGGTTCATTTGAAGTATATTTCTTCTCACTCTTCAATGTGAACACGCTAGAAGGCTGGCTGTTGTCAGCAGCCTTCTGCTCAGCATTCTGCTGCTGAGCCTCTACATTCTTGTTACCTTGTGCAGCATTCTTCTGACCCTTAAAGTCGTTCATCTTTGGCTGCTGTGACTTTTGCTGATTCTCTTGTTTCATCTCTTGTTTTTGGTGAGATCCATGGGTAGATCTCTGGTCATGTTTTGGCTCATTACGATGAGCATCTTTCACTGGCGCATGACTGACGGCAGCAGTCTCATGCTTCGGTGCCTCCGACTTTTTAGCAGCAGACTCTGCAGACTTACCCTTTCCGATGCTATCCAAGTCGATCTTACCCAACGGCTTATACTGCTGCTGGTTACCCGACTCCAATAAGCTTTCGGCACGATGGTCCTTCTGCTCAGGCGCACGCTTCTTATCCTTGGTCTTCTTGGTGATGAGTTTCTCGGCCTGATCACGAACCTCCTTATCTTGACTGAAGGCATCGTTCAATGCCTTGTATTGCTGGTCGCTGAGTTTGAAGCTCGGTTCGGCCTTGACCTCTCCCAGGTCCTTTCTTTTTTCTAGGAATTCAACTGCCGTCTGAAGTCCTATATTCAATTCACGTAGTGCTTTATTTAATCTGATGCTCATAAATTATTTTATTCTCCTATTTTTAAAGTTAGATTCCCTGCAAGCACTCGCCAGCTAGGGAAATTATTGTTCGAATTCAGCTCTCAATACCTTGAGTACGTTATCCACGGTTTCCTCCTCAAGGTCAGCCTTCTCTACGATCATATCACGTGGTGCATTGAGCACCTGCTTAGCTGTGTCATAACCGATACCCTTGATGGCATCGATAACCCACTGGTCAATCTCGTCAGAGAATTCATCCAAGTAGATATCCTCGTCAGCCTCATTCTCATCTACCTCACGGAATACATCGATGGTATATTCTGTCAACATAGAAGCCAACTTGATGTTCATACCGCCACGGCCGATAGCCAGGCTAACCTCCTCAGGCTTCAGGAACACCTCTGCCTTCTTGTTCTCCTCATCGATATTCACAGACGTAATATTGGCTGGTGCCAAGGCACGCTGGATAAACAGCTTGGTATTAGAGCTATAGTTGATGACGTCGAGGTTCTCGTTGCAAAGCTCGCGAACGATACCGTGAACACGGCTACCCTTAACACCTACACAAGCTCCAACTGGGTCGATACGCTCATCGAAGCTCTCTACAGCAATCTTGGCACGCTCGCCAGGGAGACGGGCAATGCGACGGATAGCAACCAAGCCATCTGCAATCTCAGGAACCTCAGCCTCCAACAGGCGCTGCAGGAAGATTGGCGCTGTACGGCTCAAGATAATCTTAGGATTGTTGTTATCATTGTCAACACGAAGGATGACAGCGCGTACAGTCTCGCCCTTACGATACATATCGCCAGGAATCTGCTCCGTCTTAGGCAACATCAACTCGTTGTTCTCGTCATCAACGATAAGAACCTCGCGCTTCCATACCTGATAAACCTCACCAGAGATTACCTGTCCAACACGGTCTTTATATTTATTGTAGAGTGAGTCGTGCTCAAGTTCAAGAATCTTAGAAGCCAAAGTCTGGCGAAGAGTTAAGATGGCACGGCGACCGAACTTATTGAAATCTACCTTCTCGCTCACATCCTCACCTACCTCATAGTCAGGCTCAATCTTGCGTGCTTCGGTAAGCGTAATCTCCTTGTTCTCATCTTCTACCTCACCATCAGCAACAACGACACGGTTACGATAAATCTCGAAATCGCCCTTGTCTGGGTTTACGATTACATCGAAATTTTCATCACTACCGAAAATTCTGGCAAGTACATTGCGGAAGCTTTCCTCCAATACACTTACCAATGTTGTACGGTCGATATTCTTGGTTTCTTTAAACTCGCGGAATGTATCAATCATACTCGCTGTTAATTCTTGCTCTTTTTTAGCCATAGCTTATTTGAAACTGATTATATATTTTGTATATTTTACTTTATCCATCTGGTAAACATGGTCAACCTCCTGCTTTACAGGACGCTTCTTGCCCTCTACCTTCACTTTTTCTTCTACGCCTACTGTGAAATCATTGCCATCCACAGCCTTCAAGATGCCCTTTACCTTGACACCATCAGCATCGAGCACCTCTACCTCCTTGCCAATGAAGTTGATATACTGCTGTGGAACCTTGAATGGTTGACCCAGACCAGCAGAACCTACTTCCAGCTCATAGTCCTCGTCATCACGACTCAATCGTTCCTCGATATATCTACTCAAAGCCACACAATCTTCAATCCATACACCATCTACATGGTCAATCTCGACTACGATACGATTGTCTGGACTGATTTCAATGTCCACCAAGAAATATTCCTGATCTTGGAGCCATTCATCAACTAATTTTTTTACGACGTTTTTATCTATCATATATACCTATTTAAAATAAAATGAGGAACTCTTGCGAGCCCCTCATTCCACTGAACGTGTGCAAAATTACTAATATTTTTGAAAATCTCCAAAGATTTTTCTATTTTTTATTCATAACCTGCGCAATTTTAGGCGATTGTGCAGGTTTTTGTTGTTATTTCTTCACAGGATGGAGTATTTTTCCGTATTCTTCCGGAGAATTTAACAAATTGACGGCAGCCTTGACCTGCTTGTCGTAACGCAGGGAATTCTGGATGGCTCCAGCCTGGAAATAATAAGCTGCCACGATGTCGTTTTCCAAAAGCTGCTTGATGTAGTCTTTATTGAAATCCAAGTCTTTTGCCACATTGTGACTCAACTTCTTTTTCAACGCCTCGAACTCAGGTCTTGCATCCTCGTAATATCCTTCAAACTTAGCGAGTTTCTCCAAATCCTTGAGATATTTCTCGGTCTCACGGTCGTACTTGAAATCCGCTTTCAGAACGCGGGACTTGAACTCATCATAGTCGGCATCTGTCAAAGCAAAATCCTTGGCAGGTGCGATAGTAGGATGTTTGGCGATATAATCCACTTCGTAGTTGAGCATCACCTCATTACTGTCGCGGGCACCGGCGAGATAGAAAGCAATGTTTGGCAAGGAATCCGGCTTTACCTCTACATCCGGCTTCACACCGCCTCCATCACGCACCTCTCTGCCACCGGCAGTATAGAACACCTTGGTAAGTGAATCTGGAACATGCTCCACATAGCCGCCTTTGGCATGCTTGTAATTAAGTGCCTGCACGCATCTGCCACTTGGAATGTAATACTTGGCTGTAGTAAGTTTCATCTGTCCATTGTATGGCAAATCCATAGTGGTCTGTACCAGACCTTTTCCATACGTGCGCGTTCCTAATATAATAGCACGGTCATAGTCCTGCAGACTACCGCTCATTATCTCGCTGGAACTGGCTGTGTTTCCACTCACCAGAACTACCATCGGCATCACGGAGTCAACAGGTTCTACCGTAGTCTTGTATTCATTGTTGGAGCGTTGCAATCTACCCTTCATTTTCAATACAGTCTTTCCCTTTGGCAAGAACATATTGACGATGCTCACGGCCTCGCTCACCGAACCACCGCCATTACTTCTGAGGTCGAAGACGAGTCCCTTGGCTCCCTGCTTCTTCAGGTCGATGAAAGCACGGCGCACATCCTTGGCACAATTATCGGTGAAAGAATTGAAGTTGATATAACCGATACCACCTTCCATCATTCCGTAATATGGCAGGAAAGGCATCTGGATAGTACGGCGAGTTACCTTTACCTTCAGAATCTTACCAGTACTTGGTCGCTTTACCTTCAACATAAAGGAAGAGCCCGGTTCTCCACGAAGATGATCGCTTACATAGCTCACTTCCTTATTGGTCATATCCTCGTCATCGATACTCAGGATGATATCACCCTTCTTCAATCCCACTTCTGCAGCAGGCATATTGGCATAAGGTTCACTGATACACACACGCTGCAACTGGAAGTTATAGCGCACCACAGCACCCACACCAGCATATTTGCCGGTGAGCATATTCTTCAGTTCGTTGACTTTTTCCTCCGGATAGTAGGTAGTATAAGGGTCGAGGCTTCCCAACATCGCCTTAACGCCATTGCCCACCACCTCTTCGGCATCGAGCGTATCAACGTACATCAAGTCAAGATTCTTATAGATGGCATTGAAGATATCCATATTCTTAGCCATCTTGAAGTCGTGATCTTTATCTGTTTGTGCAATAGATGGCACCACGAGGAGCGCCATCAGCAATGAAACCAATACTTTTTTCATGTTTACCTTGTTATATGATTATTCGACCACAAAAGTACTCATTTCTTCTCGAAAACTGCCATAATTGATGCAAAAAGTAGTGAAAACCACCGAAAAATGCACTTTTTTAAGGAAAAACAGAAAAAAGTTGCCGAAAAATTTGGCTGAATGAAGAAAAGTTAGTACTTTTGCACACGCAAATAAGGAACGCAACTTTCCGCAATGCAAAATGCTTCAATAGCTCAGTTGGTTAGAGCACCTGACTGTTAATCAGGGGGTCGTTGGTTCAAGCCCATCTTGAAGCGCAAAAGAGTCGCAGGTTTTACTTGTAACTCTGTTCTTTTTCAAACCAAATGCTTCAATAGCTCAGTTGGTTAGAGCACCTGACTGTTAATCAGGGGGTCGTTGGTTCAAGCCCATCTTGAAGCGCATTACATAAGCCTTGCAAGTTTTCACTTGCAGGGCTTTGTTGTTTTTAGACATCTTAAAGTTCCCCTCTGTTTACACCCAATGTTTTTAGACTATCCCCCTTTACACTCATCACGAATTTTTACATATAATTCTGCAATTAAAAGTGTCCTTAAGGAGAATATATTTTTTCCTTAAGGGAAAATATTTTTTTCCTTAAGGATATTTATTTTTTTCCTTAAGGAAACAGTTTCATAGGGTTCTGACAAAAAAACGGGTGCATTCCGCTTTTTTTGACGAAATGCACCCATCTATATTTATTAATGTATATAATACCAGGATTATTCTACATCATTGTTATGATCCAAAGAATCGTTGAAATCCTTAGGAGCCTGCTCCTCGTTACGATGCTCGTAACGACGTGGCTGACGAGCTGGACGCTCACCACGACCCTCATGACGATCATCACGACGACCACGACGCTCACCGCGCTCTGGACGTGGACGACGCTCACGCTCCACGTAACCCTCAGGTTTCTCCATCAACACACGGTGAGAGAGTTTGTACTTGCCAGTCTTAGGATCAATCTCCATCAACTTCACCTTGATCTTGTCGCCTTCCTTGATGCCAGCCTCTTCAACTGTCTCAAGACGCTTCCAATCGATCTCAGAGATGTGGAGCAAACCATCCTTACCTGGGAGAATCTCCACGAAGCAACCGTAAGGCATGATAGAACGAACAGTACCCTCGTAAACCTCACCAACCTCAGGAACAGCTACGATAGCCTTGATCTTAGCCAAAGCAGCATCGATAGAATCCTTGTTAGGAGCAGATACCTGTACGTGACCCTTACCATCAGTCTCCTCGATAGTGATAGTAGCACCAGTATCCTCCTGCATCTGCTGGATAATCTTACCACCAGGGCCGATGACAGCACCGATGAACTCCTTAGGAATATCGAATGCTACGATACGTGGAACCTGAGGCTTCATCTCAGCACGTGGCTCAGAGATAGTCTCCATCATGCAGTTGAGGATGTGCTCACGACCAGCCTTAGCCTGCATCAAAGCCTCCTCGAGAATCTCGAAGCTCAAACCGTCGCACTTGATATCCATCTGTGTAGCGGTCAAACCATCGCGGGTACCTGTGGTCTTGAAGTCCATATCACCCAAGTGGTCCTCATCACCGAGGATATCACTGAGGATAGCATACTTGTCCTCACCTGGGTTCTTGATAAGACCCATAGCGATACCAGAAACTGGCTTCTTCATAGGAACACCTGCATCCATCAGGGCGAGAGTACCGGCACAAACAGTAGCCATAGAAGAAGAACCGTTAGACTCCAGGATCTGGCTTACCAAACGAACTGTGTAAGGGAAGTCTGCAGGAATCTGACCCTTCAAACCACGCCATGCCAAGTGACCGTGACCAATCTCACGACGGCCTACGCCGCGCTGAGCCTTAGCCTCACCTGTAGAGAATGGAGGGAAGTTATAGTGAAGGAGGAAGCGCTGGTAGCTCTTCTCGAGCACACCGTCGATAAGCTTCTCATCCATCTTTGTACCAAGAGTACATGTAGAGAGAGACATAGTCTCACCACGCTGGAAGATAGCGCTTCCGTGAGGCATTGGGAGTGGAGACACCTCGCACCAGATAGGGCGGATATCTGTAGTAGCACGACCATCAAGACGCAAGCCCTCATCGAGGATGCAACGACGCATAGCATCGCGCATTACGTCATCATAGTAGCGGGTAGCCTCAGCGTGCTTCTCCTCCAAGTCTTCCTCAGAGAGATCGGTATGAGCTGCGTCATACTTCTCAAGGAAGTCTGCCAAGACCTTGTCGAAAGCATCCTGACGAGCATGCTTCTCCAAAGCCTGGTGGTTGATATCATAAGCAGGCTTGTAAAGCTCAGACTTGATCTGCTCACGGAGTTCCTCGTCGTTGATCTCATGATCATACTCACGCTTCACGTCAGTACCCTTCTCCTTAGCCAACTCATACTGGAGTTCGCACATAGGCTTGATAGCCTCGGCAGCAGCCTTGAGGGCGCCGATCAGATCCTGCTCAGCAACTTCCTTCATCTCACCTTCCACCATCATGATGTTCTCCTTGGTAGCACCAACCATGATATCCATGTCAGCCTCTTCCATCTGCTGGAATGTAGGGTTAACAACATACTCACCATTGATACGAGCTACACGGACCTCAGAGATGTAGTGCTCGAAAGGAATATCTGAACAAGCCATGGCAGCTGAAGCAGCGAAACCTGCAAGGGCATCTGGCTGGTCAACACCATCGGCTGAGAGCAACATTACCTGTACGTAAACTTCTGCATGGTAGTTAGAAGGGAAAAGTGGACGCAAAGCACGGTCCACAAGGCGAGAGGTAAGGATCTCCTCGTCGCTAGCCTTGCCTTCGCGCTTGGTGAAACCACCAGGGAAACGGCCAGCAGCACTGTACTGCTCACGGTAATCTACTTGCAAAGGCATGAAATCTGTACCCGGAACTGCATCCTTTGCTGCACAAACAGTTGCGAGAAGCACTGTGTTACCCATGCGGAGAACCGCAGCACCATCAGCCTGTTTTGCAACTTTTCCGGTCTCAATTGTGATGGTTCTTCCATCAGGCAACTGAACACTTTTTGTAATTACGTTCATCTAATTATTAAAACTTATTGTTTTGTCTAACATCTAATATCTAAAACGGTGCAAAGATACCTCTTTAATAATTAATAAACGAATATTTGGGCAACTATTTTCTACTTTTTTAATAATTTTATCTATCTAAGGTGCATTATTCCCGATTTTATTACTACCTTTGCAGTCGATAATTTCGCAAAATACTAAAATTCATGAAGATATCTAGAATCTATTCAGCGGCAGTGATTATGGTAGCTGCGCTGGCTCTCACTTCTTGTAACAACAAGAAATTTCATATCAACGGTAATATTACCGAGGCTCAGGACTCTATGCTCTACCTGGAGAACCTCAGCCTGAATGGTCCGGTGAAGATTGACTCGG
Organism: Segatella sinensis; assembly: GCF_040095255.1. NCBI lineage: Bacteria > Pseudomonadati > Bacteroidota > Bacteroidia > Bacteroidales > Prevotellaceae > Segatella > Segatella sinensis. The sequence continues at coordinate 143,878 of NZ_JBBNGE010000001.1, forward strand.
TGAAACTGGGTGAAGATGGATCCTTCGCTTTCGAAGAGAATGCGATGGACAGCATCACTCCAGAATTCTACCGTCTCCGCATTGCCAATCAGAGCATCAACCTCAGTATCGACTCAACCGAGACCGTCAACGTGAAGGCAGCTTATCCTCAGATGAGCTACAAGTACGAGGTGGAAGGCTCAGAGAACTGCAGCAAGATCAAGGAACTTTCGCTCAAGCAGATGACTCTGCAGAGCAACATCAATGGCATCATCAAGAGCCCTAACATCGGGGTAGATTCCATGGATGTCATCGTGGCTCGCATGCTGGCTGCATACAAGCAGGATGTAAAGACCAACTACATCTTCAAGGAGCCGATGAAGGCTTCCTCTTACTATGCACTCTTCCAGACTATCCAGTTGGGCAACACCAACTCACTCATCTTCAACCCTCGCAACAACAAGGATGACGTGAAAGTATTCGCTGCCGTAGCTACAAGCTGGGATACTTACTATCCAGGCGCAGAGCGTGGCAAGAACCTGCACAACATCGCCATCGAGGGCATGAAGGATATCCGCATCATCGACAGGCAGCGTGCACAGCAGCAGATTGAGGCAAGCAAGGTGAGCGTAAACGGATGCATAGAAATTGCCCTGCAGGACAACAAGGGACAGGTTCGCCGCCTCTCTGATCTCACCGGCAAGGTGGTATTGCTCGATTTCCATATCTTCGCCAGCAACGAGAGCACCAAGCGCATCATGATGCTCCGTGAGCTATACAACAAGTATCATGCTGCCGGACTGGAAATCTATCAGGTTTCCGTAGATCCAGATGAGCACTTCTGGAAAACATCTACCGCTGCCCTTCCATGGATCTGCGTACGTGAAGAGAACGGCATCCAGGGAACAAGTCTCCAGCTCTACAACGTGCAGAGCATCCCTACCTTCTTCCTCATCGACAGAAGCAATACTCTGAGAGCTCGCGACATACAGATCAAGGACATTGATGCAGCCATCAAGAACCTTCTTTAATACGAGCTTTCATACAACAGATAAGTCGGAAGTCTGGACTTTTCTCCAGACTTCCGGCTCCTATTATCCAATACGAGCTACAATAGATTAACAGCAACTATAAATTTTAAGCACTAAAAAATGAACAAGAAACTTTTAGCTTTCGCAGCATTGGCTCTCGTAACAGCAGGAGCAAACGCTAAAGTAAAGTTGCCACACATCCTGGGTGACAACATGATTATCCAACAAGATTCAGAAGCCAACCTCTGGGGTTGGGACAAGCCTGGTACTCTGGTAGAGGTAAGCACCTCATGGTCGCAGCAGAAATATTCTGCAAAGACCGGAAAGGATGGCAAGTGGGCTGTCAAGGTACAGACTCCAAAAGCTAGCTACACTCCACTCTCCATTACCTTCGATGATGGCGAAAAGACTACCCTCAATAATATATTGGCCGGTGAAGTATGGGTCTGCGCCGGACAGAGCAATATGGAGATGCCGGTGAAAGGTTTCGGCAACTGCCCTGTAAAAGGCTACAACAAGGCTGTATTGGAAGCCAACCGATATAAAGGTGTACACTACGTGAAGATTCCTAGCGTGATGAGCAGCAAGCCACTCGATGACGCCAACTGCGAATGGAAGGAGATTAATCCGGAAACCGTGGGCGATGCATCTGCCACCGGATATTTCTTTGCCCAGGTAGTAAACAAGGCTCTCGATGTGCCTGTAGGTCTAGTTATGGCAAACAAGGGCGGAAGCCGAGTAGAAAGCTGGCTCGATCGTGACTATCTGAAAAAGAACACGAAAGAAGACCTCGACTCCCTCAAGATGACGAAGAATCCTAAGTTCAAGTGGGACTTCCTCTACCCTCTTCTCTGGGGCAACGGAACCTTCCATCCTATCCTCAACTATAGCGTGAAGGGAATCCTCTTCTATCAAGGCTGTTCCAACGTGGGCGACCCGGCAGGTCAATACACACAGCGTCTTGCCGACCTCGTAGCCCAGTGGCGTAGAGACTTCAAGCAGGGCGAACTGCCATTCTATTTCGTGCAGATTGCACCTTATCATAATGGCGATGTGAATGGTGATGCAGGTCCAAGACTTCGCGAGCAGCAGTTTAATGCAGCCAAGATCATCCCGAACAGTGGCATCGTCTGCACCGAAGATCTGGTTTATCCATACGAGGTAGAGCAGATTCACCCATGCCAGAAGCAGCCTGTAGGTGAGCGTCTGGCTCTTCAGGCACTCAGCAAGACCTACGGTATGAAGGGACTCTTCTGCGAGAGTATGACTTTCAAGGAGATGAAGATTGTTGGCGACACTGTGAAGGTTCACTTCGACAACACCTACGGAGCCTATAACCGCTTTGAAGGCATCAAGGGCTTTGAGGTAGCCGGCGAAGACAAGGTGTTCCATCCTGCCACAGCCAAGCATTTCTGGCAGGAAGGCAACGACGGATGGAACGAGTGCATCGTCGTAACCAGCCCTAAAGTCAAGAAGCCGGTAGCTCTGCGCTACTGCTTCCGCAACTTCCAGCTCGGCAACATGGCGAATGCAGGCGGTCTGCCTCTCTTCCCATTCCGAACAGACAATTGGTAATTAATAACATAGCGGTCGATCTTTGTGAAATCCAAAGACCGACCGCTCTTTAACATATATATTATGAGTCACGTTTTAGACAAATTCAAGTTTTGCCCGGTTTGCGGCTCTCAACATTTCGAGATCAACAACTTTAAGAGTAAAAAATGCAAGGACTGTGGATTCACCTATTATCTGAATCCCAGCAGCGCCACAGTAGCCTTCATTCTCAACGAGAAAGAAGAACTTCTGGTGGTTCGCAGAAAAAACGAGCCAGCCAAAGGCACCCTCGACTTGCCGGGCGGATTCGTAGATATGGATGAAACCGGTGAAGAAGGCGTGGCTAGAGAAGTAAAGGAAGAAACGGGTCTGGAAGTAATCGGGGTGAACTATCAGTTCAGCATCCCTAACCTCTATCTCTATTCCGACTTCCTGGTTCATACCCTGGATATGTTCTATGTGGTAAAGGTGAAAGATCTCTCTCATGTGGAGGCGATGGACGATGCCGAGGAGTCATACTGGATTTCTCTCAGCAACCTCCATCCCGAAGAGTTCGGATTAGGATCAATAAGACAGGGAGTGGCCAAATTTCTTGCAAAACACAAGACGAAAGAATGAAAATACGCCCCAAAACATTTAAAAAACCAAAAAAATCACTATATAATAAGGTATAAGCAAAAAGTTTATTTACTTTTGCAGACCAAAAGAAATTGTGTAGAAGCGTATGCAAGAAAATTTAGTAATCGTCGAGAGCCCAGCAAAGGCCAAGAAAATCGAAGAGTTTTTAGGTAAAGACTTCAAGGTGATGTCTTCTTACGGTCATATCCGTGACCTCAAGAAGAAGGAACTCAGTATAGACGAGAAGACCATGGAACCTTGTTATGAGATTCCAGAGGAAAAGAAAAAGCTCGTCACAGAATTGAAATCAACAGCGAAGCAAGCTAAGAAGATTTGGTTAGCATCCGATGAGGACCGCGAGGGAGAGGCCATCAGCTGGCACCTTTGCGAAGTACTCGGACTGGATGAAGCGAAGACAAGCCGTATTGTCTTCCATGAAATTACCAAACCTGCCATCTTAGACGCTATCGAGCACCCACGCCATCTGGACATGAACTTGGTAAATGCCCAGCAGGCACGTCGTGTGCTCGACCGCATCGTGGGCTTCAAGCTCTCTCCTGTGTTGTGGAGAAAGGTGAAACCAGCCCTCTCTGCCGGTCGTGTACAGAGTGTTGCCGTACGCCTCATCGTGGAGCGTGAGCGTGAAGTCCAGAAGTTCAAGAGCGAACCATACTATCGTGTCAACGCCGTATTCGCCCTGATCAGCGAGAATGGCGCAGCCACAGAGGTAAAGGCAGAGCTTGATAACCGTTTCAAGACCCATGAAGAGGTGGAAGCCTTCCTGGAGAAGTGCAAGGACGCCAAGTTCACCGTAGAGGCTGTTACCAAGAAGCCGCTGAAGCGTACACCAGCGCCTCCTTTCACCACCTCAACCCTGCAGCAGGAAGCAGCCCGCAAGCTCGGCTTCACCGTAAGCCAGACCATGATGGTGGCTCAGCGCCTGTACGAGAGTGGACGCATCACCTACATGCGTACCGACAGTGTGAACCTCTCTACCCTCTGCAGCAATGCCAGCAAGGATGAGATCATCAAGGAGTACGGCAAGGAATACAGCAAGCCACGTGCCTATCACACCAACTCCAAGGGGGCACAGGAGGCTCACGAGGCCATCCGACCTACCTACATGAGCGAGACAAGCATCGATGGCACCAGCCAGGAGAAGCGTCTTTACGACCTGATTTGGAAACGTACCATCGCTTCACAGATGGAGGATGCACAGTTGGAGAAGACTACCATCAATATCAGCATCGACAACACCAGCGAGAAGTTTGTTGCCAATGGTGAGGTTGTAGTATTCGATGGTTTCCTCAAGGTATATCGTGAATCTACCGATGAGGATGAGAACGTAGAAGATTCAACCCATCTCCTGCCAGCCATGAAGAAAGGCGATGAGTTGCAGCGCCGTGAAATCATCGCCACAGAGAAATTCTCTCTGGCACCAGCAAGATACACCGAAGCAAGTCTGGTGAAGAAGCTGGAAGACCTCGGCATTGGCCGTCCATCTACCTATGCTCCTACCATCAGCACCATCCAACAGCGTGAATACGTTGTGAAGGGCGACAAGCAGGGCGAGGAGCGTACCTACACCGTAGATACGCTGAAGGGTTTCATGATTACCCAGAAGACCAAGAAGGAACAGGCTGGCTCGGAGAAGGGCAAGCTTCTCCCTACCGATATCGGAATCGTGGTAAACGACTTCCTGATGGCCAACTTCCCTAACATCATGGACTATAACTTTACGGCCAATGTAGAGCAGAAGTTTGATGATATCGCCGAGGGAAAGACCGAGTGGACCAAATGGATGAAGGACTTCGACAAGCGTTTCGAACCGGAAGTGAAGGGCGTGATGGAAGCACGCAGCGAGCACAAGGCCGGTGAGCGTGAACTGGGCAAGGACCCAAAGAGCGGGCGCCCTGTATTCGTAAAGATCGGAAGATTCGGTCCAGTGGTTCAAATTGGTACCGCCGAAGACGAGGACAAGCCACAGTTTGCCCAGTTGCCTGCCGACAAGAGCATTGAGACCATCACTCTGGAGGAAGCATTGGAACTCTTCAAGCTGCCTCGCCAGGTTGGTGAGTTCGAAGGCACTACCGTAACCATCGGAAGCGGCCGTTTCGGTCCATACGTACTCCATGACCGTAAGTATGTATCCATTCCTAAGGAAATCGACCCAATGACCATCACCCTGGAACAGGCAGTGAAACTTATCAACGAAAAACGCTCTAACGAGCAGAAACGCCATATCAAGACCTTTGAGGAAGACAACAAGCTGGAGCTCCTGAACGGGCGCTATGGTCCTTACATCGCATTCGATGGCAAGAACTATCGCATTCCAAAGGCAAAGCAGGAGAACGTAGAGTCACTCAGCTACGAGGAGTGCATGACCATCATCAAGGAAGCACCAGAACCAAAGGCAAGAGGCAGAAGAAGTAAAAAAGAATAAAATGAAGTCTATCATCATCATTGGATATATGGGAGCCGGCAAGACTACTGTCGGTAAAGCCCTCGCCAAAGAGCTTGGCGTGATGTTCTACGACCTCGATTGGTACATCGAGAGCCGTATGCGCAAAACCGTGAAGCAGATCTTTGACGAAGTAGGAGAAGAGGGATTCCGCCAGATAGAGCATAACATGCTACACGAGGTGGCGGAGTTTGAAAACGTAGTGGTTAGCTGTGGCGGAGGAACACCCTGTTTCTTCGACAACATGGAGTATATGAACCAGTCGGGCAACACCATCTACCTCAAGGCAACGCCAGAAACCCTCTATGCTCACCTCAAGATGGGCAAGGGCGTACGCCCCCTGCTGCTCAACAAGACTCCGGAGGAAGTACAGGTATTCATCCGCGAGCAGCTGATGCAGCGCGAGTCTTTCTATGAGAAGGCAAAACATATCATAGACATCAATGTGATGGACAACTTGGATAAAGTAAACGAAACGGTACAGGAGGTTCGTAGCCTGCTGAACGTATAAAGATAAAAGGTAAGCCACCTCAAGACAAGAGACGGCTTACCTTTCTACGATTTATCATAAACAGAAAATATCATAAAACAAACTTTTTAGCAAGACCAAGAACAGAAAATGAAGAAATGGACTATTGAAGACTCGAAGGAGCTCTACAACATTGGTGGTTGGGGCACTTCTTACTTTGGCATCAACGACAAGGGTGATGTCTATGTAACTCCATGCAAGGACAACACGCAGATAGACCTGCGCGACATCATGGACGAGTTGGCATTACGAGACATCAACGCTCCCGTACTGCTCCGTTTCCCAGACATACTCGACAACCGCATCGAGAAGACAGCCAGCTGTTTTCAGAAGGCCAAGGAGGAATATGGTTACAAGGGGGAAAACTTTGTCATCTATCCTATCAAGGTGAACCAGATGCAGCCGGTTGTAGAGGAGATTATCTCTCATGGAAAGAAGTTCAACCTGGGACTGGAAGCCGGTTCCAAGCCTGAGCTTCATGCCGTTATCGCCGTACAGGCACAGAGCGACTCACTCATCATCTGCAACGGTTACAAGGACGAGAGCTACATCGAACTTGCCTTGCTCGCACAGAAGATGGGTAAGCGCATCTTCATCGTGGTAGAAAAGCTCAACGAGCTGGATATCATCGCTAAGGTGGCAAGCAAGCTCAACGTGAAGCCAAACATCGGTATCCGCATCAAGCTCGCTTCTTCAGGCTCTGGAAAATGGGCTGAGAGCGGTGGTGATGCTTCGAAGTTCGGTTTGACAAGTGCCGAACTGCTCACCGCCCTCAACAAGATTGAGGAGATGGGATTCCACGACTGCCTGCGCCTCATCCACTTCCACATCGGAAGCCAGATTACCAAAATCCGCCGCATCCAGACGGCTCTCCGTGAGGCAGCACAGTTCTACATCAACCTCCACAAGATGGGCTACAATGTAGATTTCGTAGATTGTGGCGGTGGTCTTGGCGTAGATTACGACGGCACCCGTTCTGCCAGCAGCGAAAGCTCTGTAAACTACTCTATCCAGGAGTATGTAAACGACTGTGTCTATACCTTCGTTGATGCAGCCAACAAGAACAATATCGAGCATCCTAACCTCATCACCGAGAGTGGCCGCTCGCTCTCTGCCCACCACTCCGTATTGGTGATTGATGTCTTGGAGACTGCTTCCCTGCCGGAAATGCCAGAGGAGTTTGAAGCAAAGGAGACTGACCACCAGCTAGTGAAGGATCTCTATGAGATATGGGACAACCTGAATCCTCGCAACATGCTGGAAGACTGGCACGATGCCGAGCAGATTCGCGATGAGGCATTGCAGCTCTTCTCTCATGGTATCGTAGATTTGAAGACCCGTGCCGAGATTGAGGCGATGTACTGGAGCGTGTGCCACGAGATCAACAACCTTGCCAAGCACATGAAGCATGTGCCTGAGGAGCTGAGAGGACTGGACAAGATTCTTGCCGACAAGTATTTCTGCAACTTCTCATTGTTCCAGAGCCTGCCAGACAGTTGGGCCATCGACCAGCTCTTCCCTATCATGCCTATCCAGCGCTTGGACGAGCGTCCAACCCGCAACGCTACCTTGCAGGACATCACCTGCGACAGCGACGGAAAGATAGCCAACTTCGTAACCGATGGCCATATCGGCAACGTTCTCCCACTTCATCCCTTGAAGAAAAACGAGCCATACTATCTCGGTGTATTCCTTGTAGGTGCCTATCAGGAGATTCTGGGCGACATGCACAATCTTTTCGGCGACACCAATGCAGCCCACATCTCAGTAAAGGATGGCAAGTACTGCATCGACCAGATATTCGATGGCGAGACCGTAGAGGAGGTTCTGGATTACGTACAGTACAATCCAAAGAAGCTCGTCCGCCAGTTGGAGCAGTGGGTAACCAAGAGTGTGAAGGAAGGCAAGATTTCACTCGATGAGGGCAAGGAATTCCTGGGCACCTATCGCAATGGTCTCTTCGGATACACTTATCTTCAGTAAACATTCAACATAAGATAAAATGGAAAAAGTAACAGTAGTAAAGGTAGGCGGTGCCATCGTTGAAGACAGCGAGCAGCTGGCACAGCTCTTGAAGGATTTTGCAGCCATTTCCGGCAAGAAAGTATTGGTACATGGCGGTGGCCGCCGTGCCACCAAGGTAGCCGCAGCCCTCGGCATCGAGAGTAAGATGGTAAACGGCCGTCGCATCACCGATGCAGACATGCTGGAAGTGGTTACCATGGTGTATGGCGGTTTGGTAAACAAGAATCTGGTTGCCAAGCTTCAGGCTAACGGCGTGAATGCCCTCGGTTTGACAGGTGCTGATATGGATGTAATCCACAGTCACAAACGCCCATTGAAGGACGGCATTGACTTCGGGTTCGTAGGCGATGTAGAGCGTGCCAACGGCAAGATGCTCCAGACCCTGATTAACGAAGGCATCACCCCAGTGATGGCTCCGCTGACCCACGACGGCAAGGGCAATATCCTCAATACCAATGCCGACACCATCGCAAGCGAGACAGCCAAGGCTCTGGCTCCTTACTACGACGTGACATTGATATATAGTTTTGAAAAGAAAGGCGTGCTCAGCAATCCTGAGGATGACGACAGCGTGATTCCAGTGATTACTCATGCCGATTTTGAGAGATATAAAGCAGACGGTACCGTAGCAGGCGGCATGATTCCAAAGCTGGAGAATGCCCTTGCAGCCATCGATGCAGGCGTGAAAGAGGTGATTATCACCCTTGCTACCGCCATCGACGGAAAGCACGGAACTGTTATTAAGAGTTAAAAACAGAAATAATTCAGAGTTGCTTGTAACTTTTTTACAGGTGAGTCGTCATTAATTATAGAGGGATGAAAAAAATCAGTTTCCAAAACGATGTTTTGCCACTGAAGAATAAACTCTTCAGGCTGGCCCTTCGCATTACTCTCAACCGGGAGGAAGCGGAGGACGTTGTGCAGGATACCATGATTAAAGTCTGGAATGCCCGCGACAGATGGCAGGAGCTCGACTCCATCGAGGCCTACAGCCTCACCATCGCCCGCAACCTCTCGCTCGACCGCATCAAGAAGATGGACAATCAGAATGATTCGCTGGAAGAGCAGACCACGGAAAGGCTCGACGAGACATCATCCACTCCTTCCGAACGAATGATTCAGAAAGACAAGCTGAACATCGTAAGGAACATCATTAATGAGTTGCCCGAGAAGCAGCGCAGCTGTCTGCAACTTCGAGACATCGAAGGAAAATCCTATAAGGAAATAGCAGACATCCTCAGCATCACCGAAGACCAGGTCAAGGTGAATATCTTCAGGGCTCGACAAACAGTAAAACAAAGATTTCAACAATTCGACAGTTATGGATTATAAGTACATCAACCAACTTTTGGACCGCTATTGGAAGGCCGAGACTTCTCTCGAAGAAGAGGAGATTCTCCGTGCATTCTTCAGCCAGGACGAGTTGCCTGCCGAGCTGAAGCCATATCAGGCGCTCTTCTCTTACGAGATGGGCGAGGCTAAGCAAGAGACACTGGGTGATGACTTCGACCAGAAGATGATGGCGATGATTGAAGATGAATACACCAAGGAGCCAAACAAGGCGAAGGTCGTTTCATTGACAGAGCGTCTGAAGCCTCTCTTCAAGGCTGCTGCCGTGGTAGCCATCGTCTTGACCTTGGGCAACGCGGCCCAGGTTCCTTTCCAGAACGATGTCGATAATCAGATTGAAAACGTAGGATACACCAAAAGTGGCAAGGGCGTTTCCGTAGCCATGGGCGATTCTGCTTCGGTTGACTCCATGCAGCGCACGGGCATCGACCAGATAAGCACCACCACCGCTTCTCCTACGATACTGAAGTAGTTATTTCTATGCTTTCTCTATATAAAAAATCATGTTTAGTAAAACAATTCTGAAACTGTGAAGTTTCAATTCTCTCAAATTTTTCATAACATACTAACGTATTAGGGCTGCCAGGATGTACTGGCAGCCCTTGCTGTTTTATAAATAAACTAATTCATAGTTTCGTGGGGCACAATTTATCGCCATCAAGAGTCATCATTTAAGGCTCCTGCCGGTCATCATTGATGACTCTTGCCGGTCTTCATATAAGGCTCCAGGCTAGCTTAAGAAGGAGGACTTGAAAGGGTGGTTTTCCTGATGGGGGTTAACAGGTTAACAGTTAACAGCCCGAAAATGCATACTACTCCCCACTCACATATTATAATAAGTATATATATATATTTATATAATATAAGGTATGGGAAAGAGGGGGAGGATGCAAAAAAACAGCTGTTAACTGTTAACCTGTTAACTCCTTGCCCTCTTTGTTAACGAATCTAACTCATAGTTTTCTCCCCCAAAACTCACCGTTTCTTGGGTCAGAAGTCATTAAAAAAATAACACGGACAAATTGAATTTGTCCGGACAAATTGTCCGGCAGCTCATAACACACTGATTATTGCTCAGTTACAAGCACACGGACAAACGAGCCGGACAAATTCAATTTGTCCGTGTTTTATTTTTCAACCGAAAATCGAATATAAGTTCTATCATCGAAGCTCTTATTGCCCTCAACGATGCCCTTGGTGGCGATAAAGGAATGGATGTTCTGAGGGTCGTTGGCAATCTGCTCTGCCAATGATGCCTCGCTCGCTGCCAAGGTTGGTTTCAGGAAAGGATAGCCATCGCTCGCCAATACTACTTCATTGAGAGATAAAACAGGCTTCGTTTGCTCTTGAAAGTATGTTTCAATGCTACTTGAAGCAGGCTTCATTTTTAACGCAACAACCTTCACTCCCTCCCGATAGATAGGAAATCCATCGATAACCGTATAGGTCCGGTTCTGCCCCGAAAGCATCGCCTTGATAAGCAATGGCTCTATCTGCTTTCTAGCCTCGGCAGGAGAAAGGCCCTGTTCTATCAGCTCCACTCGCTTCCTGGCAATCTCCTGCTCATAAGGCTTGCCGTTCTCATAGAGCTTTCCATCGATGATGGCCTGGCAATCGCCCACCATCCAGACTTCATTTCTTGTCCGGCTATAAAGGATAGCCGAGGCGGTAAGCCGCTCTTCCGGATGTTCCTTCAACCGCTCTTCCACCCCTAGCTTTTCATACACCTTATTATATATGTAGGCTGTCACACCCTGGCAGAAATCATCTACCGAGGCATCCGCTTTCAACTCCTCACGAATATACTCCGAGATAAGCATCATGGCGTATCTTCCGTTCTTCATATCAGGATTGAGATGCTTCGGAGTCTTGCTCGTACTGCCATCAATCACAGCGATGAAATCATCGGTAACTACCATTCCATCCTCACAAGCCTCAGGGCTCTTCTTTCCTATGATACTGCTTTCTATTATCTTCATAAAATCTACTGATATATCTGAAAAAAGGCTACCCATTCAGGTAACCTTTTTACTCGTTTATTTATCTCTTAAGCCTTTGCTTTCTTTAATCTGATAATCATCTGTATGAAACTTGGAATCATGATGCAGAGAGAGAAGCCTACGGCATAATACATGGTCTTCTCATCGCCATGGAAGAGGTCGATGAGTTTGCCATCGCTCTGAGGCATGATATTGGATAGAACATACGCCATCGTATTGTTCACCCAGTGGAGCAGGATGCCCGGAACAAGACTCTTGGTGCGATAATACATCCACCCCAGGAGCAAGCCCATCAGGAGGGCATTGACAAACTGCGCTACGTTGGCGTGAGCCAGACCGAAGATGGCAGCCGAAATCATGATGGCTACCCAATGGTTCTTCTTGCTCATAAGACCCAGCAGGGTGCGGAGAACGGCTCCACGGAACACAACCTCCTCAGCAAAAGGCGCCAGAACGCCGATAGCCACATAGCCCCAAGGCTCCTTCATGAGCGATGCGAATATCTGCTCGGTATTCTCGTCCATCTCGATGCCTATCTGCTCATAGATGAACTCCAGAGGAATGATGGTTCCCAGGGTGAACAATGCCACCCAGAGAAGCGTTGCCCAAGGCTTGGAAAGCAGATAATCGCGGGTCAGCGGTGTCCACTTCGTCTTCAGGAAGATGACGAGGGTGATAACGTTGCTGAACGCTGAGGTAAGCGCCGTCAGGATAGGATTGCTGCCCGAACTGATAGCCAGGAGCGTTGCCTGGTAACCTTCGCCCTTAATGCCCGCCCAGATTCCTACGCCAGCATACATCACGATAATCTGTACTACTATAAATATAATAAGGTAGAGGACGATATCCGTCAAACCTCTCTTTAAATTAATCTTTGCCATTGCTTTTACTGTTTTATAATTAATCGTTTATAGTTAATAGCATTCTCGCTATCATTCCGCTTCCTTTTCAAAGAGATCCAGCACGGTCTGCTCATCGTCTTTCAGCTGCGCCGCCAACTCCTCGGGACTGTCAAACTTCTGTTCGCCCCTTATTCGCTTCACAAAGCTTACGAGCAAGAGCTGGTCGTAAATATCGCCTTCGAAATTGAAGATGTGCGTCTCTAGCGTCAGTTGTCTGCCATTGAAGGTTGGGCGGTTGCCCACATTCATCATTCCCCGTTTCCATATCACCGTATTCTCCAGTCTTACCTTTACGGCATAGACACCAGGAGCAGGAATCAACTGTCCGAAATGCGAGATATCGAGATTGGCTGTAGGGAAGCCGAGTTTTCTGCCTTCATGGAATCCATTCACCACCTTTCCGATGAGGGTGTAAGGGAAACCGAGGCACTGGGCTGCCATCTCCACTTCTCCCTCTTTCAGGAATGAGCGGATTACGGAAGAAGAGATGTTGATGCCATCTATCTGGAAGGCCTCGTTCCGGATTACCTCAATGTCCATCTCCTTGCCGTAGCGCACGTAATCCTCAAAAGTCTCTGCACGGTTGTGACCGAATCGATGGTCGTAGCCGATGAAGAGTTTCCTTACGTTGAGATGGTCGTGGAGCACCTGCTGCATAAACTCTCTTGCCGACATCGCAGCCATCGCCTTGTCGAAATGCAACACCACAGCATTATCCACTTCCGTCTTCGAAAGCAGCAGCAGCTTGGAGTCGAGTGTGCTCAGCATCTCTGGCTGATAATCTGCCTGCAATACCTTGCGGGGATGCGCATCAAAGGTGATGACGGTGGATTGCAAGCCATCCTTTCGTGCCGTCTCTACGAGATGATGAATCAGGAACTGATGTCCCCGATGCACTCCATCGAAGAAACCGATGGTTGCCACACAAGGCGGCAACTGCACGATATCATTATAATGTATTGTATTCATAAGGACTGTCTTTAACATTCATATCAGAAGAAGAACTCCGATGAATTATCTTCTCTTTGCTATCATTCTCTTGAAGCCTCTCCACAGCTCGCCCACCCAGAGCACAACAGAGGTGGAACCGATGATGAGCAGCCACTCGTGGAGCGACAATGGTGTGGTGCGGAACATTTCGCCACCAAAGGTTACGATAATCCACTGACCCACCAAGACCAGTACAAGCACCAGAATCATTCCCTTATCCTTCAGGAAATGGCGGAAGGCGGTGTGATGACTCATCAGCGCCTTGGCATTGAAGAGGTTCCAGAACTGAATCATCACGAAGGTGGTGAAGAACATGGTCAGTTCATGCACATCTACTCCACCCTTGCCTCTGCGCTCACAGTAAACCAGCAGGGCGAACATCACGAGGAAGAAGACGATGCCGCAGAACAGGATGCCGAAACCGATACTCTTGTTGATGATGAAATCGGATGCCTTGCGTGGTTTATCCTTCATCACCTCGTGAGATGGAGGCAATGAGGCGAGCGCCAAGGCTGCAAAGGTATCCATGATGAGGTTCACCCAGAGAATCTGAGTAACCGTCAACGGCATCTCGGTTCCGATGACTGAGCCGCCAAGCACCAGCAGGAGGGCTGCCACGTTAACTACCAACTGGAAGAAGAGGAAGCGCTGCAGGTTGCGATAGAGCGAGCGTCCCCACATCACGGCGTTGGCGATAGACTTGAAGGAATCATCGAGCAGGGTCATATCCGAAGCCTCCTTAGCCACGGAAGTTCCCGAACCCAGCGACAAGCCCACGTGGGCATAGTGAAGTGCCGGAGCATCGTTGGTACCGTCGCCTGTTACGGCAACCACCTCGCCACGCTTCTGGAGCATAGCCACCAGTCGCTGCTTATCGGTAGGACGGGCACGGCTCATCACACGGATATCCTTTGCCCGCTCGTAAGCCTCTTCATCAGAAAGAGCCTCCCACTGTTCGCCCGTAATCATCTGCTGGTCGAGCGAAGTCAGAGAGCCATCCGCTCCGATGTTCTCAGGTTCATCTTCGAAGACACCTATCTGCTTGCCTATCTCCAAGGCGGTGGCAGCCGTATCACCCGTAACCACCTTTACCTCGATACCCGCATGGCGGCACTCCTGCACGGCAGCAGGAACATCCGGACGGATAGGATCGGCAATGGCTGCAATGGCTTGCAGCTGAAGGTCGTTGGCATCGAGAAGTGCTACCACTTCGGCAGTAGAGGTTCTGGAAGTTCTCATGATAGAAGCTTCTACCTTCTTATAGGCGAACGCCAGGGTTCTCATCGCCTTATGCTGCCACTCGTCGAGTTCTTCAGCAGTCTGTTTCTGCATTCTATCCTCGATGATGCATTTCTTCATCACGATTTCAGGCGCACCCTTCACGAAGAGATAGGTCTCGCCATCAACTTCTGCCAAGGTTGCCATCATCTTTCTCTCGGTAGAGAAAGGCAACTGCTTGAGCACGTTCACCTGCTTGCGGAGTTCTTCATAATCCTTGCCCTGGGCATCGAGCCAGAGCAGGAGAGCCGACTCGGTAGGGTTTCCGATAGGTTTGCCGTCATTCAACTCGGCTGTAGAGTTGAGGGCGATGGCAGTATCGAGCAGCGCCTCATCGCCCTGCTTGAGTTCCAAGGCGCTCACCTGCATCTTGTTCTGGGTAAGCGTACCGGTTTTATCGGTACAGATCACGGTAACGGCACCCATGGTTTCGCAGGCATGTAGCTTGCGCACCAGATTGTTCGACTTCAGCATTCTTCGCATGTTGAGCGCCAGAGAAAGGGTAATCGCCATCGGCAATCCCTCAGGCACCGCCATCACAATCAGGGTAACAGCCATCATGAAGTATTTCAGCACGATTTCTGCCATATAGAAATAATCCTTGCCGCCCCATGCCGGGTTGGTGAGGATATCGTGAATCAGGAAGATGAAGAAGGCTGCCACAGATACCACGGAGCCTACCTTGGAAATCATTTTTGCCAACTTATCGAGCTGCATGTGTAGCGGTGTCTCCACCGAAGTCTGTTCAGTAGATTTCTTCGCCACCTTACCAATCTCGGTAGCATCGCCCACGGCAGTAACCACGAACTCGCCCCTGCCATTCATCACCATGGTAGAACGGAGGATGACGTTGCTAGGATAGGCTCCATCCCCACCGCCTTCCAGAGATTTCTCGGCAACCGGTTCGCCCGTCAGGGTAGATTCATTAATCTGCAGGTCGTTGCAGACGATGAGTTCGCCATCGGCAGGCACCTCGTCGCCCACTTCCACGAGTACCACATCTCCCACCACCACATCGTGGCGTGGAATTTCCATCACCTTACCATTGCGGCGCACCTTTACCGGCTGCTCTTCGCTGAGCGCCGTGAGCAGATTAAACTTCTTAGCCGCATCGCGCTCAAAGTAGAAGCCCACGGTGGTAGCAAGGAAAACTGCCACGAAGATACCGATGGTCTCCATGAAATTCTTTTCGATGAAAGCGAGGATAAGGGAAACGAAAGCCGCAACGAGGAGTATCTGGATAATCGGATCGCGATACTTTTCCAAATACAGTTTCCATAATGAGGTACGTTGAGGAGGGGTGAGCACGTTTTTGCCATGCAGTTCCCTACTCTGTTTTACTTGTTCGTCGGTAAGACCGATTCTTTTGTTTTTGTCTATGTCCATTTCTGAATAGAAATACTTTTCTTTTGTACGATTAATAAGTACATACGCACGTGTGCGCACATAATTTTGGTGCAAAGATACGCTATTTTTCTGATTCAAGGAAAATTTTTAAGATTTTATTTGGTTATTTGCCTAAAATCTAGTATCTTTGCACTCGAATTTGATAAAAATTCAATGGACTTGTAGCTCAGTTGGTTAGAGCAACAGACTCATAATCTGGAGGTCCTAGGTTCAAGCCCTAGCTGGTCCACTTTGAAAATCAAGCAGTTAAGCAGAAATAGCTTAACTGCTTTTTTCATTTTCAGGAAACAATGATTGAAACCGCGCATTCAAGCATGCAGAAAGAATGTACATCCTAAAAGCAACACCGTAATTCCTCTTTTAAAATTTGGTGGTTTCAATTATTTGCCGTATCTTTGCGCCATACAAATAAAGGAGAAAGGATTATGGCAAACAATGAATACAGAAAGCTGCCTATAGGCATACAATCTTTCAACAAGATAAGAGAAGAAAACTATCTCTATGTTGATAAGACTGACATCATTTGGGATTTGGCGAACAAAGGTAGAAGGTATAATTACTTGAGCCGTCCTCGCCGATTCGGAAAGTCTGTGCTCATTGATACGCTACAATGTTACTTTGAAGGAAGAAAGGAACTCTTCGAAGGTCTCAAAATCATGGACTTGGAGAAGGATTGGAAGGCATATCCTGTGATTCGACTCGACATGAGCCGTGGAGGCGCCAATGCAGAAACCTTGCGTTCGTACCTGAATCTGCGATTCGGATACTACGAAGAGAAGTATGCCATCACTCCCGATCCTACCGCCCAGCTTGCCGACCGCTTTGATGCCATCATTACGACGGCATACAAACAGACGGGCTTGAAGGTTGCCATCCTCATCGACGAATATGACTCTCCACTCCAGCACTCTTGGAAGACCCCGGAACACGAAGCATGCACCGAGGTATATCGTGAAGTCTTTGCCATTTTAAAGGCCGATGATGAATACGAGTGTCTGGTCTTTATCACGGGCATCACCAAGTTTACGCAAATTTCCCTTTTCTCCGTGCTCAACAATTTAACCAACATCAGTTTCCTCCCTGAATATGCAGCCATCTGCGGCATCACTGAGGAGGAGATAAAAGAAAACTTCAAGCCTGAACTTGAAAAAATGGCAGAGGTAAACGGATGGACTTTACAGGAAACCCACGACAAGCTGAAGGACTACTACGACGGTTACCATTTCAGTCGCAGAAACATGGTTGACGTCTACAATCCTTTCAGCCTCATCAATGCGCTTGACACCCAGGATCTCAACAGTTATTGGGCATCTTCGGGAGCCACTTCCATGCTGCCGAAGTTCATTAAAGATGCTGAGTTGCGCCTACCGGATTTTGAGGATTGCATGATTCTCCGCAACACATTGGAGACTTCCGATGTTACTGGCGGAGGTCCAGAACTCTTCTTATATCAATCAGGTTATCTCACCATCAAATCGTGCGTAGGAAATATCTATCACCTAGGTTTCCCAAATGAAGAGGTAAAACAGGCGCTCTACGAATGCGTACTGCCTGCATTGACCATGCGACAAGAGGCTGATACGCAGTCTCTGCAAGCGCAGTTGTACCAATATCTGGAATACAAAGAGTTAGATAAAGCGATGAAAGCGCTCAAAGCATTGGTTGCCGATGTGCCTTACAGCAACAAGAAGTTGGCATCCATGGATATGGAAGAGCGTTACCGTCTGATCATCAGTACCATCTTGAATGCCATCGGTTTGAAAGTGGAAGTAGAGCACATGCTTTCTACTGGCAGAATCGACCTCATTGTCAAAACAACTCATCACATCTACGTAATAGAGTTGAAGTTAAGAAACAATGGTGGCAAGGAAGCTGCCATCAAGCAAATTCATGACCGACAATACCTGGAGCCTTTCAAGGCCGACAAGCGAGAGGTAGTAGGCTTAGGCATAGAACTAGACGAAGAAGGCAAAGGCGTTTTGGATTGGGAAATGGTAAATGAAGAATAAAGCAATAGGGGCATGTCGTTACTTGATACGGCATGCCCTTCATTTTCGAGAATGTCTTCTCGATGAGCTATCATCTTCACGTTTCTTCTTAATTTGCCCAAGAAGCCAAATGACTGAGTAAGAGAATCCGGCAAAAAAAGAGGGCAACTAGGGCTTTTGCAACCAAGTTGCAGAAACCTTTTCGTAATTTTGCAACCGAAATAGAAAAAGGAACTGAATGTTCCGGGATATATAGAACTAAAAGTATTGCAAAATTATGGAAGAAATGAAACATTCTCACGAACATCATCATGAATGCCATTGTGAAAATTCTCACGAACATCATCATGACTGCTCATGCTCCACAGAAGAACATGAGCACCTGGGGTGCGGTTGCCACCACCATCATCATGAAGAAGGCGGTTTGAAATCCAAACTCTTTCTGATAGGAGCAACCATCATCCTCCTGATTATCGCTGTTTTCATCGAAAAGAATTACGACCTGGCTACCTGGCAGTTACTCCTCGTCTATCTCATTCCTTATTTATTAATAGGACACGAGACGCTGGACGAAGCTGCAGAAGGTATTGCCAAGGGCGATATGTTTAACGAAAACTTCCTGATGGCTATCGCAACCATCGGAGCCCTTTGCATCGGATTCTTTCCTGGATCAGACACAGAATTCCCGGAGGCAGTCTTCGTGATGCTCTTCTTTCAGGTGGGCGAACTCTTCGAAGGATATGCGGAAGGAAAGAGCCGCGACAGTATTTCGCATCTGATGAATATCCGACCAGACGTGGCGAATGTTGAAAGAAACGGAAAAGTAGAGTCGGTTTCGCCGGAAGACGTCAAGATAGGAGAAACTATCGTAATCCGTCCGGGAGAGAAAGTGCCTTTGGATGGTGTTGTTGTAGAGGGCAATTCAGCCTTGAATACCATTGCCCTGACAGGTGAGAGTATGCCACGGGATTTGAATGAAGGCGATACTATCATGTCCGGTTGCATCAATCTTTCAGGAGTAGTTCGTGTACGCACCACCAAGAGTTTTGGCGAAAGTACCGTATCCAAGATTATTTCTCTGGTAGAGAGTGCAGACAAGAACAAGTCGAAGAGCGAGGCTTTCATCACCCGTTTCGCCCGAGTCTATACTCCTATCGTTGTTTTCGCAGCCATTGCCCTGGCTTTTATTCCTCCATTCCTGGCAGCTACGGGAATCGTTGGCGAAGGAACCTTTGGCGAGAACTTCCCGTTATGGCTCAACCGCGCCTTGATATTCCTGGTAGTATCCTGTCCTTGCGCCCTGGTCATCAGCGTGCCCCTCACCTTCTTTGGCGGCATCGGCGGAGCATCCCGGAACGGTATTCTCATCAAGGGCAGCAACTATATGGATGCTTTAGCCAAGGTGGGAACCGTTGTGTTCGACAAGACGGGTACCTTGACCCACGGAGAGTTTGCCGTGGCAGCTGTTCATGCAGACGCTTCCTGCCCAGACCATCCATCCCACAATGCAGATAATGTGCATATTGGCGAATATTCTGACAAGGAGAAGATTCTGCTGCATTTGGCGGCTCATGCTGAACATTTCACTACCCACCCTATCGGAGCAGCCCTGCGTACTGCCTTCCCTCAAGAAGCAACGGATGGCTGCGAGGTGACCGATGTAGAGGAGATTGCAGGACAGGGTATCCGTGCCAAAGTGAACGGCAAGGAGGTTTGCGTGGGCAACAAGAAGATGATGGAAAACATCGGCGCAAAATGGCACGACTGCAACCAGGTGGGAACCATCATCCACGTCGCCATTGATGGCAAGTACGCGGGACATATTGTAATCAACGACACCCTTAAGGAAGGAAGCGCCCATGCCATCAGAGAGCTGAAAGAACTGGGAGTGGAGAAAACGGTAATGCTGACGGGCGACCGCAGAGAAGTGGGAGAAGATGTTGCCCACAAACTGGGACTGGACGAGTGCCGCGCAGAACTGCTGCCAACCGACAAGGTTTCGCATGTAGAACAACTGCTGAAGACGAAACCTGCAGGCAAGACGCTCGCTTACGTAGGCGATGGCATCAACGATGCCCCTGTATTGAAACGTGCCGATGTGGGCATTGCCATGGGTGGACTTGGAAGCGATGCAGCCATCGAAGCTGCCGATGTAGTACTGATGGATGATGACCCTAGAAAGATTGCCCTTGCCGTGAAGATAGCCAGAAGAACCATTCATATCGCTCACGAGAACGTGATATTTGCCATCGGAGTGAAGGTTGCCGTACTGATTCTCGCCACCATTGGTCTCGGCACCATGTGGATGGCTGTCTTTGCCGATGTAGGTGTTACGGTACTGGCTGTATTGAACGCCATGAGAAGTTTGGGTAAAAATCGTCTTTTTTTTCGTTAAATACCAAAATAAGTTGTATCTTTGCAACCGAATTGTAATATACAATACTGAATGGTTATGTATAAAAAAGACATTTTGACTATGAATAAGATTTTTAAACTCATCTTCGTGCTCTGCTGCTTCTGCGGCATCGCACAGGCTCAGCCTCAACGACCTAAGCTCGTTGTAGGCATCGTTATCGACCAGATGCGATGGGATTATCTCTATCGCTACTACGCCCGCTACGGCGAAGGCGGATTCAAGAGAATGCTCGGAGAAGGATTCAGCGTAGAAAACTGCAAGATTCCTTACATCCCTTCGGTTACAGCCATCGGCCACTCTTCTATCTGGACCGGTTCCGTTCCTTCCATCCACGGAATTGCAGGAAACAACTTCGTGAAAGATGGAAAGGTAGTGAATTGTACTGCCGACGAAACCGTCAACCCTGTAGGTTCTGACAGCAAGGCTGGCAAGATGTCGCCTCGCAATCTGTGGGTAACCACCATCGGCGATGAACTCCGTCTGGCTACCAACAACCGCTCTAAGGTGATTGGTGTAGCCTTGAAAGACAGAGCATCCATCCTCCCTGCCGGCCACCACGCCAATGGCGCTTACTGGTTTGATGACAAGTCGGGCAAGTTCATCACCAGTACCTTCTATATGGATAAGTTGCCAGAGTGGGTGAACAAGTTCAACAAGCAGAAACTCCCAAACAAGTATCTTTCCAAGAAATGGGAGACGCTCTACCCTATCGATTCCTATAAGGAGAGCACCAACGATGACAACAACTACGAGAACGGCATCGCTGAGGGCGAGAAGGCGGTATTGCCACTCGACTTGCCTGCCTTATACAAGAAGCATGGCTACAAGATTCTCCGCAACACTCCATTCGGCTGCAACCTGACTTTCGATATTGCCAAGGCTGCCATCGAGGGCGAGAACCTGGGTAGAAACACAGATACTGACCTGCTGACCATCAGCTGCTCTAGCACCGATTACATCGGTCATCAGGTGGGCGTGAACGCCATAGAAACAGAGGATTGCTATCTCAGATTAGATAAGGCACTGGCGGATTTCTTCGCTTATCTCGACCAGACCATAGGCAAAGGAAATTATCTCACTTTCCTCACCGCCGACCACGGAGGCGTAAACAACGCTACCTTCCTGCAGGATCAGCGAATCCCTGCCGGCATCTGGAACAAAAAGGGATTGGTAGAAGAGCTGAATCAGATTCTGAAAGCTAAGTTCAATACCGACAAAGATCTCGTGAAGACCATCATGAACTACCAGGTGTTCTTCAACACAGATATCATCGAAGAACTCGGTTTGGATTACGCAGCCATCAAGCAGGCAGTGGTAGATAGATTGAAGAAAGACAAGGATGTGCACTATGCCTTCGACATGGAGAAGACCTCCACAGAGAGCATTCCTGCAGAGCTGAAGTTCCGTGCCATCAACGGTTACAACCGTGAGCGCAGCGGAAGCGTCCAGATTGTACTGAAGCCTGCCCACTACGAATACGGCAACGGAAAGGGAACCAGCCACGGAGCATGGAATCCATACGACATCCATATTCCTTGCCTGTTTATGGGTTGGGGCATCCAGCACGGCGAGAGTGCCCAGCCTCACTATATGACGGATATTGCCGCTACCGTCTGTGCGATGCTGCATATCCAGGCACCTAACGGTTGCATCGGCACACCAATATTCTAAACAAAACAAAGGCTAGGTTTCCCAGAATCGGGAACCTAGCCTTTATTATTTATTTCCTCTTCAAAAGAGAAACTCTTTTATTCTTTCATGCAGATTGTATTCTTCATGCATGATTATATTCTTTCATGCATGATTTTCCTAATCATCATTCATGATTTCCATATACTCCTCGTAGGAAATATATCTGCCACCCATCGACTTGAGATGCGGGGTTTCCAGCTGACAATCTATCATCTTACCTCCATGCTCCTGCAGATAACGAGCCAGGAAGATAAGGGCTATCTTAGAGCCTGATGGAACCTTGGAGAACATGCTCTCGCCAATGAAGACCTTGCCGATGGTGACGCCATAAAGTCCGCCCACCAACTCTCCAGTTTCATTATCCCATACTTCCACGCTTGCCGCAAAGCCCTGCTCATGAAGGGCGGTGAATGCCTGGATGATGTTTTCGCCCAGCCAGGCACCCTCTTCCTCATAGCGGCCATTGGTCTTGCTGCAGGCACGAATCACAGCATCAAAATCTTCGTTGATTCCCACGCTATACCTGTTCTTTCTCAGCAAGGTTCTCATGGAATGACTGATGTGGATTTCGTCCGGGAAGATAACGAAGCGCTTCATCGGACAGAACCAGAGTATCTCCGGCTGGTCGCGAAAGCTATACCAGGGAAAGATGCCGTTGCTGTAAGCCAGCAGCAGGCGGTCGATGCTCAAGTCGCCACCTATCGCAAAACATCCGTCATCATCGCCGTAATGCGGATCGGGAAAATAAATCTCTTCCGCATTTTCATCTATCTGTAATATCATCGCTTTCTAACAATTAATCACCAATTCCTTACCATCGAAATCTACGCAGCCCTTGCCTGCCTTCTTGAGCTTGCCGAAGAGCAGAGCCTTCATCAGGATAGGCTTCAGGCGGTTGCCGATGACACGGTCCATCTCGCGGGCTCCATATTCCTTGGTGAAGCCCCACTCCAGAATCTTCTCTCTTGCCGCATCGGTAAGCGTAATAGAAACTCCCTTTGCTGCCAACTTTGCATCGAGCTGACGAAGCTTCTTGGCAAGAATCAGTTCTGCCATGTGCTTATCCATATCGTTGAACACCACGGTATCGGAAAGTCGGTTGATAAACTCTGGCTTGAAGGTCTTCTTTACCTGAGCCAACATCGCCTCACCACGGGTTACATTGCCGCTGAAACCTACATTTGCCTGCGAAGCATACTGCGCTCCGGCATTCGATGTCATCACGAGGATCACGTTGCGGAAGTCTGCCTTCTGCCCCTTGTTGTCGGTCAATCGGGCATAGTCCATCACCTGCAGCAGGATGTTGTAGATGTCGCTATGCGCCTTCTCAATCTCATCGAGCAGGAGCACGCAGTTTGGTGTCTTGCGGATGGCATCGGTCAGAAGACCGCCATCTTCATAACCCACGTATCCGGCAGGCGAACCGATGAGCTTAGCCACGGTATGCTTCTCGGTGTATTCACTCATATCGAAGCGCACCAGCTCGATGCCGAGCTCCTTAGCCAGCACACGGACCACCTCGGTTTTACCCACTCCCGTAGGCCCCACGAAGAGCAGCGAAGCCATCGGTTTGTCATCGTCCACCAGTCCTGCCTTCGCCATCATCACAGCCTCAACCACCTTATCCACAGCCTTGTCCTGACCATAGATCTTGTCGAGTATGCGCTGGCGGAGTGTAGCCAGAGAATCATTGTTTTCATCCTTGATGGCAGCCGCATCTATCTTGCAGACCTTGGTAAGAATCTGCTGGATAATCGCCTTGGTAACATAAGAACGCTGGCGATATTCCACAGGATGCACCTCCAGATAAGCACCCGCCTCATCCATCAGGTCGATGGCCTTGTCTGGCAGACAGCGGTTGCTGATGTATTTGGCACTGGCACGGACGGCATATTCCAGAGCGTCCTTGCGATAAGTCACGTTGTGGAACTTATTGTATTTATACTGCAAGCCCTCCAATATCTTGATAGCCTCCTCCTCGGTAGGTTCCTTGATATCTATTTGCTGGAAGCGGCGCACGATGCCCTTGCTCTGAGCCATGTAGCGGTTGAACTCCTCATAGGTGGTGGAACCAATGAATCGGATATCGCCTGCCTCCAGATACTGCTTGAGCATATTGGATGCATCAGGTCCACCATCAGAGCCACGACCTGCACCTATCATATTATGAATCTCATCAATATAGATGATGGTGTTGCCTTCCTTGGCGGCTCCCTCCATCACCATCTTGATACGCTTTTCGAAATCGCCACGATACTGGGCGCCGGCAAGCATCTGTCCCATGTCCATGCCATAGATGCGTGCTCCCTTGAGACGATCAGGCACCTGATTCTCGTTGATGAGTTTGGCAAGACCATAAACCAGGGCTGTTTTACCTACGCCCGGTTCGCCGATGTGGAGCGGATTGTTTTTTTCGGCACGACAGAGCACCTGGATGGTTCTATCCAGTTCCTGCTCTCTGCCGATAAGCGGATTATGCTCCTCCACTTGATCAGAGATGCAGGTAACCAACTGATGCCAATCCTGAGGCTGTCGGCTTCTGCCTTCCTCCTCGTCTTCATCATAGTCATTGTCATAATCGTCGTCATCATAGTCAACACCTATGCCCATATTAGCCTCCGCAGCCTCATTTTCCAGCGGATAATAGCTATCCACACTCGCCAGGAATTCGCCCTGACGGTCGCCCACATTCTTGCACAACAGGAATGCAGCTTCAGAGTTCTGCAAGCCAAACATTGCCTGTACGAAATGAGGCACGTTCACGAGTTTTCGGTCAGCGGCAGCAGCCAAGGCGCATGCCGTACCAAACATCGTCTTGAAGAGCGATGAAGGCTCAGGCAGATATTTGATATTTTCAGGCACACGCTCCTGCTTGGCAAGCCATCCCACCAAGTCCTCATGCATCTTGAGACTATCTACGCCTTCCTCCTGCAATGCCTGACAGAAGGCGTACTGCCTGAGCAAAGACAAGAGCATGTGCTCCGGCATCACAAACTCATGATCGAAGAACCGAGCCTGCTTCATTGCGTCATCCATCAAGACACTCATATATCGGGTTAATCCCATACTGTCCATTCTATTCTTTTCCCTTCTTTTTTATGGGGAAAGCGAAAGAAGTAAATATCATCCTAGGGGCTATCGTCCCCCAAAAATCACTCTAACTTGCCTTCACTTCCCTCTAAATTCCCATTTATTATTCTGGCATATAAGTGAGCTTCAGTGGATACTTCTGCGTACGGGCTTTCTCCATCGCTTTCTCCACTTTGCTCTTGGCGATGTCATAGCTGTAGGTGCCCACCACGGCTTTCTCCTCGTGATGAACCTTGAGCATGATTGCTTCAGCCTCAGCCTGCGACTTGAAGAAGATGGATTCGAGGATTTCTACCACGAAATCCATCGGTGTAAAGTCGTCGTTGAACATCATTACCACGTAACGCCCCGGCTCCTTGAGCCTGGTTTTCTGGCGTTCACGAATTGCTGTCTGTTCTTGAGCCATATTTGAATTATTACTTTGTATAAGCATTGGTAATCTCCACGACATAGACATCGTGGAATCCGCCCTTGGCACCATACCACTGCAGCAAGTCCTTATCGAGGAACTTCTCCGCCGTCATATTGTCCTTATAGAGTTTGCGGCATTCCAGAGTGAGTCGAGATTGCTCGAATGCGATGCTGCCGTTATCGGTCTCAACAGGAGTCAATCCTGTTTCCTTTGCCTTATCGAAATCACGTCCACTCTTAGAACCGCAGAAGTTATATATCTTTCGAGCCTCCTCGCTATGACCGAGGAAAGAGAGGGTCATGAATTCATTCTCCTCGATGATGCCGTGGGTAAAGCGTTCCGGACGGATAAATACCACAGCCACCGGCTTGTTCCAGAGCCATCCCAGGCAGCCCCATGAGGCGGTCATCATATTGAACTTATCCTTGTTGCCGGCGCAAACCAGCATCCATTCCTTACCTATCGTGTCGAAGATATTATCATTCAGTTCTTTTACGTTGATCTTTTCCATTTTATCTGTTTCTTTCTTTTTATTTACTAATAGTTTTAATGATGAAATCATACAGCATTCAGCAAAAGCCATGCCAAGTCATTGCCGAAGGCTGCTCATATCAGTTGCAAAGATACAAGAATAATCTGAAAAAGCAAATGATTCTCCAAGAAAATCGCAAAATAGATAGGAATAGATTGCATCCTGCTCAAAACAATTGGCATAAAAGCCACTCTCGATTTTACTCTTCACTCTTCACCAAATCGCCGGGAACCCCTGTGTTTATCGGCATTACGGGAGGTGAAGAGTGGTCCTTCACTCTTCACAACTCTTCACAACCCTTCACCTGAACAGCGTCCTGACGTTCAGTTTTTTATCTCAGGAGAGCAAGATATTGCCCTTGCCGTGGCAATATTTTGCCCCGACCAGGCACAAAACGAAACGTCGTGACAGAAAAAAATCTTCTACAGGACGATTATTTTTTCCTAGTAAGAGAATCCTCGCATTTAGTGCAGGAACGGACCAAAAGCCCTAAAACAACTAATCCCAAAAGGGCGAAAACTTCAAAAAAAGGTGAAGAGTGGTGAAGAGTGGGCACCCACTCTTCACCTCTCACACCCCCAGTGTTTATCGGCATTTCAGGCGAAAAGGTGAAGAGTGAAGAGTAAAATACAAATTCGCTTGATTTAAATTAAAACTTTACGATGGAAATAAAATAAATCACATTTTGCTTTGTCTTTTCGAGGAAAGGCATTACCTTTGCACCCCGAATGCCGAAAACCGAGCAGGCTTGCGGCTTCGAATTATTAATCATTTATAAACATTTTATTTAATGTACAAAACAATTTTCAACAAGCGCAACAGCTTGAAGTTCAACCGATTCTCTAACAAGAATTACTCACTCTTCGCAGTTTTGGGAAGAGAGGTACTTGTTGGTGCACTCAGCGTTGCTACCCTGAGCCATGCCAAGGCAGCAGGCGTAAGCACAGAGGGAGCCAAGGTTGATTCTACCCTCTACAAGGGCGGAAAGGCTTACGAGCTAGATGCGGTGAGCGTTACCGGATCTCGTGCGCCGATGACTGTAGAGCAGTCACCTAAGATTGTGTCTGTCATTACCCGCGACGATATTCATCGTGCGGCTGCGCAGACTATCAACGATGTATTGAAATTAGCTACCGGCGTGGATGTCCGTCAGCGTGGTGGCTTTGGTGTTCAGACGGATATCTCCATCAATGGTGGAACCTTCGACCAGATTACCATTCTCTTGAATGGTGTCAACATTTCCAATCCACAGACTGGTCACAATGCTTCTGATTTTCCTGTAGCTCTTGCCGACATCGACCACATCGAAGTGCTCGAGGGGGCAGCATCGCGCGTATTCGGAACTTCAGCCTTTAATGGTGCCATCAATATCGTGACCAAGAAGGCAAAGAATGATGGAGTATCTGCAAGTGTAGAAGGCGGAAGCTTTGGAAGTTTCGGAGCACAGGGACGTGGGCAGACGGCTTATGCCAAAGGCAAGTGGACACACGCCTACTCTGCCAGCGGAGGCTACAAGCGTTCGGACGGAGGAACAGACAACAGCGACTTCGAGAAAGGACAAGGTTTCGGACAGGTTAACCTGAGCTACGACCAGTGTTTCGACATCAATGCTCAGGTGGGGATCTCTACCCAGAGCTACGGTGCCAATACTTTCTACAGCGCCAAATATAACAACCAATATGAGAAGACTGACCACGGTATGGCTTCTCTCAACCTGAGTCTGCACAACCAGGAGAAGACCTGGGAGATTGCGCCTCAATTCTATTATAACAATTTCAAGGACCATTATCAGTTGATTCGTGGAAAGGCTGGAGCTGCAGCAGGCGAGAACTATCACGACCTCGATGTTTATGGTGGTGGACTGAATGCCAACGTAGCTTGGGTTTGGGGTAAGACCGCAGTGGGTTTCGACATCAGCAAGGAGTGCATCTACTCTACTGCATTGGGCGAGGAACTCGCAGAGAAAGACTATAAGGACATCTCAGGTTCTGACCGTCAATATACCCGAAAGGGCGAGCGCACCAATACCAACATCATGTTGGAGCACAACTTCATCTTCGGCGGCTTCACCTTGTCGGCTGGTGTCTTGGTCAACAAGAACACCGGTTTGGACAACGACTTCCGCTTCTATCCTGGTGTAGATATGAGTTATCGTCCTAACGACAACTGGAAGTTCTACGCATCCTGGAACAAGGCTCTGAGAATGCCTACCTACACCGACTTATATATAAGTAATGTGGTGCAGCAGGGCGACATCAACCTGAATCCAGAGAAAAACTCCACCTTCAAGGTAGGAACCCAGTATCGCCAGACTGGTTTTACCGCAACCGTAAGCGGATTCTACGCACACGGCACCAACATGATTGACTGGGTTCAGACTTCCGTGACCGAACAGAATGACAGCAAGTATCATGTGATGAACATCGGAAAGCTCAACAACATGGGCTACAACGTAGATGCTACTATCTACATGAGAGAGTTGGTACCAAACAGTTTCATTACCCGCATCAAGTTGGGTTATGCTTACATCTATCAGGATCATAAGACCGAGACAAACATTCTGAAATCACTCTATGCATTGGAGTATCTGAAGCACAAGGCAGTATTCGGTCTGGATCATCAGATCTGGAACAAGCTTTCAGCTTCCTGGAGCGTAAGATGGCAGCAGAGAATGAATGGCTATCATCCATACACCAAGATAGATTGCAAACTGATGTGGGACGAGAAGAAATACAATATCTTCGTGAAAGCCGACAACATCACTTGCCACCGCTACTACGACCTCACAGCTGTTAAGCAGCCAGGTTTGTGGATTATGGCAGGAGCCAGCGTAAATCTCGGCTGGTAATATAAAACAAAAAAGTCTTCAAGCCAAAATGGCTTGAAGACTTTTTCCGTTTATTCCGGTTTCTGATATTTTCCGTTCACTTTAATCGGTTCGAGATGGATTCCCACATGGGTATCTGCGCCGAAGTGCTGCTTCAATCTTCGTTCGATATGGGTAGCATGTTCATGCGCCTCATAAAGCGAGAGAGAACCCGGCATGCGGACGTGCATCTCTATCGCAATCTTGTTTCCGATGCGACGGGTACGCAGGTTATGAATCTCTCCCACTCCCTCTTCTTCATTTGCAATCTTCAGGATTTCATCTTCCTCCATTTCCGGAAGACTGGCATCCGTCAGTTCTTTCACAGACTGCGTCACCAGTCCCCAGGCTGCCTTGATGATGAAGACACTCACGATGATGGCAGCCAGCGGATCGAGCACAGCCCACTTTTCTCCCAGAATGATGGCGCCACCAATACCGAACATCGTTCCGATACTCGATAAAGCATCGCTGCGATGATGCCAGGCATTCGCCACAACTGCCTCGGAATGATATTTCTTTCCGGCTTTAACCGTAAACTGATAAGCCCACTCCTTCATCACGATACTTACGATGGCAGCAATCAAGGCTACAACGCCCGGCTGCTGCAATGTCTCGCCGCAGATGGCACGATAAGTCTTGGTTACGCCAGAATAACAGATCATCACACCCACCACGAAGAGCGAAATACCGATGATGGCTGTGGCAAGCGTCTCGTATTTGCCATGACCATAATCATGGTCCTTATCCTTCGGCTTATTGCCCAGTTTTACGAATACCAGTACCACCACATCGGTAGCGAAATCGGTGAGCGAGTGGATGGCATCCGCTATCATGGCTGCAGAATGTCCGAGGATACCAGCAGCAAACTTCAATACGAGCAGCACCACATTGATGATGCTTCCCGCTATCGTCACCTTATATACTTCCTTTACTCTATCCGCATCAGCGGAATGATCCTTATTCGCTTCAGCGGGCATCTCTTGCTCGCTATTTATTCTCTCATTCTTGTCCATACTATAAAATATTACAGAAGTCCTTTGCTTCCTTAATAATGTTTTTGTATAAATCTACTTACTGTTTTTTAGAATTTGGGGCGCAAAGATAATACCATTTTCTGAAAGCAGATAAAAAGGGAGATTAAAAAAGTATAAAAGCATCGCTAAACAAGAAAATTATTGTAATTTTGCAGCCGTTTTAGAAATATTACATTAATTAATAAGAGAATGTGCGATTCTTAGGTCGCAGCATCAGATTATATGGTTTTAAATTACATTTGGATAGCATTTTTCGTGATTGCGTTCATCTTCGCACTCATCGGATTGGCAATGGGAGATACGACTATCTTCCAGAAGATTGTAGATTCCACCTTCGACTCATCCAAGAATGCCTTCGAGATTTCTCTCGGACTGACGGGCGTGCTCGCTCTCTGGCTTGGCATCATGAAGATTGGAGAGAAGGCGGGAGTAGTGAATGTGTTGGCCCGAGCACTCAGCCCGGTCTTCACCCGTCTCTTCCCCGATATTCCGAAAAACCATCCGGTGATGGGAAGCATCTTCATGAATATCGCTTCGAATATGCTGGGACTCGATAATGCAGCAACGCCTACCGGATTGAAGGCGATGCAGCAGATGCAGGAACTCAACACGAAGAAGGATACGGCGACGAACCCGATGATTATGTTCCTGGTTCTGAACACCTCAGGACTCACCATCATCCCTACCACCATCCTCGCCTTCCGTGCCTCCTATGGAGCAGCCCAGCCTACGGATGTATTCATCCCTATCCTGCTGGCTACGCTCGTGGCTACGCTTGCCGGAATCATCATCACTTCGCTCTGGCAGCGCATCAACATCCTGCAGCCGGTATTGCTCGCTACTCTGTTGGGAATGTGCGCCTTCGTTGGCATCATCATCTGGGGATTCGGACAGATGGACAAGGATACGATGAACACGGTTACCACCTTGGCTTCTAACATGATTCTCCTGGGCATCATCCTCTGCTTCATCCTGGCGGGTTTTTGGAAGAAGGTGAATGTATATGATGCATTTATCGAAGGAGCGAAAGAAGGTTTTACTACTGCGGTGAAGATTATCCCTTATCTCGTAGCTATCCTTGTGGGCATCGGCGTGTTCCGTGCTTCGGGAGCGATGGATATGGTGATTCAAGGCATTTCGTGGTCGGTAGAACAATGCGGCTTGAATGCCGATTTCGTAGGCGCCCTGCCTACCGCCATCATGAAACCGCTGTCGGGAAGTGGTGCACGAGGCATGATGCTGGAGGCAATGAAGAACTATGGTCCTGATTCGTTTGTGGGCAGATTGAGCTGCATCTTCCAGGGTTCCACCGATACCACCTTCTATATATTGGCTGTATATTTCGGAAGCGTAAGCATCAGGAATACCCGCCACGCCGTGGCTTGCGGCTTGCTCGCCGATTTGGCAGGAGTCATCGCAGCAATCGCTATTGCATATTTATTCTTCGGATAATAAAAAACAAATTAATATGGCAAACCTCAAAAGTTTAGCAAAGGATACCGCCATCTATGGTTTGAGCAGTATCATCGGCAGATTCCTGAACTATCTGCTTGTACCACTCTATACGGCAAAGATCAGCGCCGCCAGTGGTGGTTATGGTGTCATCACCAACATGTACGCCTATACGGCGTTGCTCCTCGTTATCCTGACCTACGGAATGGAGACCACCTTCTTCCGTTTTGTCAACAAGGAGGGAGAAAACTCAGAAAAGGTTTATCACACGGTATTGAGCATGGTGGGCTTCACTTCCCTACTCTTCATCGCCCTGGTATTCCTCTTCATCACGCCTTTGAGCGATGCGATGGGCTACGCCGACCATCCGGCTTATGTATGGACCATGTTCGTTACCGTGGCTATTGATGCTTTCCAGTGCATTCCTTTCGCTTACCTCAGATACAAGAAGCGCCCACTGAAGTTTGCAGCCTTCAAGTTGCTCTTCATCGGTCTGAACATTGCGCTCAACCTGGTTTACTACGTCATCATGGATGGTCACGATGTGGGTTATGCTTTCTACATCAACCTGGTTTGTACCGCCTCCATCACCTTCTGTTTCTACAAGGAACTGAAGGAAGGATTCATGGGCGAGAAATGCTCCTGGAGCGAATGTAAGGTGCTCGTCAGGAAGATGATGGGCTACAGCTGGCCTATCCTCGTGCTCGGTATTGCCGGTATTCTGAACCAGACAGCCGACAAGATTCTCTTCCCTTACATCTATGAGAAGGGCGATGCGCATGCACAGCTCGGAATCTACGGAGCAGCCAGCAAGATTGCGATGATCATGGCGATGATTACCCAGGCTTTCCGCTATGCTTACGAGCCATTCGTATTCGGCAAGGCGAAGGATAAGGACAACCGACAGACTTACGCTTCGGCGATGAAATATTTCGTCATCTTCACTCTGCTCGCCTTCCTGGTGGTAGTAGGCTATCTGGATATATTGCGCCACATCATCGGTCGCGACTACTGGGATGGTTTGAAGGTAGTGCCTATCGTAATGGCTGCCGAAATCATGATGGGAGTATATTTCAACCTCAGTTTCTGGTACAAGCTCATCGACAAGACCATCTGGGGTGCTTACTTTTCGGGCATCGGTTGCCTGGTATTGATTGCCATCAACGTTATCTTCGTACCGATCTATGGTTACATTGCCTGTGCCTGGGCTGGTTTCGCAGGATATGGAACGGCGATGCTTCTCTCCTACTTTGTGGGGCAGAAGAAGTATCCTATCAACTATCCGGTGAAGGAGATTATGATTTATGTGGTTCTCTCCCTCATCCTCTTCGCCGGAATGACCGAGGCAAACAAATACTTCTCTACAGCCATCGCTTGCCTCATCAATACGGTACTCATCCTCATCTTCGCCGCTTATCTCGTGAAGAAGGATTTCCCATTGAAGAGTCTGCCGGTAGTGGGTAAATACTTTAGAAAGTAAGAAAAGAAGTCACCAAAGGATATAGAAAAGAGCACCAAAAAGGCATATTAGAGACATTGCACATTTGACAAATGCGCAATGTCTTTATGGCCATATAAATTCAATTTCGTGTTATAAATTAAAATCAATTACGCATATGTTTTACAATATTTTATTGTTTGGACGTTACCAA
Organism: Segatella sinensis; assembly: GCF_040095255.1. Lineage (NCBI taxonomy): Bacteria > Pseudomonadati > Bacteroidota > Bacteroidia > Bacteroidales > Prevotellaceae > Segatella > Segatella sinensis. Next base: position 177,139 of record NZ_JBBNGE010000001.1, read on the forward strand.
GATACAGGAGAAGCATTATTTGTGGGTGCCTTACAGGGCTTACTTATTGCAGTTTTTTTTTATGGCATCTCCATTTACAAAAAGAAACAAGCATCAAAAAAACATATAAAAAAAGAAGATGCTCTCAAAGATGAAGAAAAAAAAGTAATAGGACAAGAAATATATAATACATCAAAAGAAAGTGCTCCTAAAGATTTTACAACAAACATGGATCGCCTTACGAACTTGTATGAAGAATTGAAATCAAAATGCAATCCTGAAAGATTCATGAATCCATACAATGCACAAAAAGTAGATATCGCAAATCAAATTTATAGCCAAATAGAAGCTGCAAAAAATAGCGAACAGAAGTTAGAGATATTACGAAATGAAGCTATAAAACTTTTGAGTATAACTTTTTCAACAGACAGTTTATTCTATACTCTGTCTGAAAAGTTCAATCCGCAAAAATTTATGGGAGAAAATTACGATGCTAACAAGCTAAAAGTTGCTAATGAAATTTATTCTGATATCTTAAAAAACAAAAATGACATCATAAAACTTGAGCAAATTGCAAGAACATATAAAGATGTTTTAAAAGAAGACACAAAGATTAAAAAAGAAAATTGCTCTAATAACTTAAAGTATTTACTTGTCACACTTTTTATAATAATCACTTTCATAATATTCACTTTATCTAAAGCCAATTTTAATATTGCTAACAGTTCGTCCTTTCCTGACGACTTTATAAAAGAATACGAGTCTGAGATTCGGAGAAATGAAACCAGTTGTGGTGAGATGATGTTCTATGAATGCATTTCTAAAAATGAAATTTTAAATTTCTCTTATGGTGGTCCAGCACCTTCTCCATTTAATGACGGTCAATTATTAAAAGACCCAGCAACTGTTACGTTTCATGGTAAAAATGTCACCTTACAATTTGAAGGTAAAGAATATCAATATAAAATCAAAAAATTTAAAGGCTTAAACAGTGCAGGCAATGACAATAGTTGTGTAATATCAGAAATCTACACGGAATCAGGTGAAGAATTGCTATATGCTCGATACTATTCCTTTTACAATTCACATGAAAAATATTGGTTTGTCTGCAAAATAGATGATACTATATACAATTTTTCAGAAGACCAGTATTGAGACATATAGGTTCCTTTATATAAAATATTTAAAAAGGTCTCATATTGATTAGTTGATCAATATGAGACCCCTATTTTTTCTTTAGAGGATCAACTTGCTCAAGAGTTTTCCCAAAGCTAACAATAAAACATTTAAAACGTCATTGCCAAAAATGCTCAAAAAGACAACATTACCTAAATGCCATAAAGAGCATTTTAAATTTAAAATTATATTTATCCTTACCATATTAAAAAAACTATTTTTATAAAAATATGCAGCAAAATTAAAACCTTTTATGCATAAAAACAAGCTTATAATCATTTTACTTATAAAGTATAAAAATATCACTTAGTTTAACAAAAAAATATAACTAAAATGCCGATAAGATTCTCTACCCTTACATATACGAGAAGAGCGATGCACATGCCCTAGGCATCTATGGAATAGCCAGAAAGATTGCAATGATTATGACGATGATAATCTAGACTTTTCGCTATGTCTACGAACCCTTCTTTCATATTCAGCAAAGCAAAGGACAAGAACTATCGCCAAACATACACTTCAGCGATGTAATTCTTCGTTACTATAATCCAACTCACTTTCCTCTTCTTCGTTGGCATGAGTGAAGCCAATAAGTACTTCTCTACCGCCATCGCCTGCCTCATCAATACGGTACTCATCCTCATTTTCGCCGCTTATCTCGTGAAGAAGGATTTCCCATTGAAGAGTTTGCCAGTGGTTGGAACGTACTTTAGAAAGTAAGAGATTCCATTCATTGAGATTATATCCCAAGAAGTCCACGGACTTCTTTTGTTTTTATTGTACAGAACCTTCGCATGCGGTTCAAGAACGGGCTAAAGCCCCCTAAATTCCTGGTTCAAGGCAAAGCACCTTATAAGTGCCAAAGAAACGACTGAGTAAACGAATTGAAACGGCTGAGTAAGCTTAAGGATACGGCTCCGTTAGCCAATGAATACTACTGAACAAGTGAAAGAAGACGTCTGATCAGGTTCAAAGAGATAGAATATGGAGTTCAAGGAGACTGCTTCTGGAAAGTTGCCACTAGGCTCAGCAGCTCTGCTGAGCCAAGTCAGCAGGTCTGCCGAGCCTAGTAACAACACCTTTTAATCGTACAACAATACCCCCTATAGTTGTACGACTGTACACCTTTTAGTTGTACAACTACACACCCTTCAGTTGTACAACTATAAACCTTTAGACGTACAACAATGAATCCATCGATTGTTCAACTTGACTTTTTCTCCCATTCTATACCTCAAAAACAAGAAATAGTCCGAGAATTCTCAAAAAAAAGTAATCTTCCTTTTCGTTATTCCCTCATAAAAGTATATCTTTGCAACGATTATTCCCTCATAAAAAATAAAGAGCATGAGAAAGATACTACAGGACAAGATCAATATGAACGATATCAACAAGATATGCATCATGACACAAGGCAAGGAGAACGACCACCGGAAGGAAGAGCTTTACCAACTCACCTTCGATGAAAACGACCGGGTATCGTTCAATGCACTTTGGGCTTTTACCCATTTCGACGAAGCCAACAACCCGTGGCTCTTTCAGAAGCATGATGCCTTGATAGATAGGGTTCTCGCAGAGAAGAATGAGACCAAGCGCCGCCTGATGCTTCAACTCCTTCTCCGTCAGCCTTTCGAGGAAGAATCACTCCGCTCCGATTTCATCGATTTCTGCATCGCCAAGATTACCGTCTGTTCCCAGTCCTACGCCATCCGCAGCTACTGCATGAAGCTCGCCTACGAGCAGATGAAGTACTATCCCGAACTCCTCGAAGAGTTAAGAATGGCCCTGGATATGCTGGAGCAGGAGGTTCTTTCCCCAGGATTATTATCAGCAAAAAGGCAAATTATGAAGAAAATCAAGCGAAGCCTTGGAAAATTCGGGAAATAGTCGTAACTTTGCAAACGTAATATTCTAACAATATAATACATAAATGGATGGAGATACAACTGAACGATTATCACAAGAAAGTCAATGCCCAGATGCAAAAGAGCATGGCTTATTGGCGAGAGCTTTCGCTGGAGGAGTGCTTAGCTCAATTCAAGCGCTTGCGGGAACAACGGCTTGCAAGGGAGTCCAAATCGCAAAGTTAAATATCAAGCATTACATCTATGAATAAAGATAATATCAACGAGTTCGCATCCTTCGATGAGTATCTCCGACAAGGAGAGCCTTCGCAGAAGGAAAGCGCCGAGAACAGGAAGACAGCTATCGGATTGCAGGCTGTAGATGGGCTGCAACCGTCGGCGTATCTCATAGATGTGGCTAAGCGAAACATCGAAGGAGATTCCGTAAACTACCTGAATTGGGAAGACTTGCGAAGAGCATTGGATTGGGATATTGAACAGGAGAAGAACTTCTCATATAAAGGTCTGACGGATGATGAGAAGATTGAGCATATTGCCAAATTCATTTCAGGCATCTGGCAGATCCATGCTTTTAGAGAGGGCAACACCCGAACCACGGCGATTTTCACCATCCAATATCTCCGTTCGTTAGGATATGAAGTGAACAACGAAATGTTTGCCAAGCATTCCTGGTATTTCCGCAATGCCCTGGTTCGTGCCAATTATCGCAATATCAATAAAGATATAGAGTACTCTCCTATCTACCTTGTTCGTTTCTTCAGAAACTTGCTGCTAGGCGAAAGTTGGGTTCTCAAAAACAGATACTTGCATATAAATCCTACAGATGAATGGAAGGTACAGCCAAGACTTGCTACCCCACAAGCACCCCATACGCATCATCAAAAGGTGGACAGAAAAGGTGGACAGAAAACAGAAAAGGTGGGCAGAAAAGGTGGACAGAAAACCAAAGACTCTATCCTTTCCCTTATCGCATCCGACCCATTTGTCACCACCAATGAGATGAGTAAACGATTGGAAATCAACCGAAGTGCCATCTCTAAACATATAAAGAAACTGAAAAAAGATCACATAATAGAACGAATAGGACCAGACAAAGGAGGGAAATGGATCATCAAAAAATAAGAAACACTTTTTTATGGCGCAAAGATAGCACTAATTTTTCACTTATACAAGAAAAAACCGCTGCTTTTGTAATCTTTTTCATGTATAAGTGAAAAACATTGCGTTTTTATCGAATATTTCTAGTATCCTTAATTCCGCAACACTATAATTTAATATTTTTTATAAGTACCTGAGCAACAAAAAGTTGCTCAGGATTTTGCCATGTCAGAAATTTCACTTATCTTAGTGTTGCAAATAAAAAGCAAATAAAACTCTGAATGACATGGCAAAAGTACAAATAAAATCTGAGAAACTCACTCCTTTTGGAGGAATTTTTTCTATTATGGAGCAATTTGATGCTCTTTTAGCTCAAACCATAGATTCCACCTTGGGATTGAGATGCACTATGTTTGGTTATCAATATAGCGAAATTCTACGCTCTCTGATGTGCGTATATCTTTGTGGCGGCTCATGTATTGAGGATGTTACAACTCACTTGATGAAACATTTGTCTCTTCATCCAACTCTTCGCACTTGCAGCGCAGACACCATATTGCGTGCTATCGAAGAACTGACTTGTAAGAACATCACCTATAAATCTGCTTCTGGCAACTCCTATGATTTCAATACTGCAGACAAGATGAACTGCTTAT